>JALYRN010000657.1 GCA_030855295.1 Myxococcota bacterium
GGGCCCCCGTCGCCGCGCGCCGACGCATCGGTCACGCGCCCGCCCTGCCCGCCCGCGTCGACATCGACCCCGCCGCGCGCGCAGCCGGCATGTGCGATCCACAGCGCGAGGACCGCGAGCCCGAACGCGTTCGTTCGCATGGGAGACAATCTATCGATCCCCGCGCACCGGGCGTGAGTCCGCGGCGGCCGTTCGGTGGCCGGTTCTCACCCCGTGACCGCACCGAGCACTTCGTCGCGGCTCCCCTGCGAGGCTGTCGCGTCGCGGCCGATGCTGCACTCGAAGCCGCGCGTCAGGCTCGCGGCAGCTCGATCGTGAACGTGGCGCCGCGGCCGAGCCCCTCGCTCGCTGCGCGGATCGTACCGCCATGGAGCGCGACGATCTCGTCCGCGAGCGCGAGCCCGAGGCCGAGACCGCTGCCACGGCCGGTCGTCGAGGTGTCGACCTGCTGGAATCGATCGAAGATCCGCGGCAGGTGCTCCGGCGGGATCCCGGCGCCGTCGTCGTGCACTTCGATCCAAGCGCGCTGTCTGGTCGCGTGTGCGCGGACGCGGACGTGCCCACCCGCGGCCGTGAACTTCATCGCGTTCTGCAGCACGTTGTCGATCGCCTGACGCAGTCGCGCGGAGTCGCCGGGGACGATCAATCCGTCGAGCACGATCTCGGTGTCGAGAGCGATGTCCTTCTCGCGCGCGACCGGCGCCGCAGCTTCGACGGCACTTCGAACCAGCTCGGCGAGCGCGACCGTCCCGGGCTCGATCGCGAGCTTGCCCGTGGCGGCTCGCGACGTGTCGATGAGATCCTCGACGCGACGCGCGAGCGCCCAACCACTGCGCTCGATGGCCGCGATCGGTCGTGCCATTCCCGCCGGCACGCCGAGCTCCCGTGCGATCGCGACCCAGCCGAGGATCGACTGCAGCGGCGTCCGCAGCTCGTGCGAGACGGCGGCGAGGAGCTCGTCCTTCGCCTGGCTGGCCTGCTCGGCGCGAGCGCGCGCGACCGACTCGGCGCGCGCGGCGCGGTACACGAGCGCGGTGAGGATCATCCCGAAGAGCGCGAGCCCCCCGCCGACCGCGAACGGAACGGGGAGATCCGATTGCGTCGGGCACATGCGGATGGTCCAGGTTCGCCCCGCGATCTCGACCTGCCTGATCGCGCCCGCGCTCAGATCGCTCGAGGGCTCGCCATAGAGCCGGGCTTCCTCGGCGGCGTCGGCTCCGTCGAACACCTCGACCCTGCCGTAGCGCGGCGCTGGAGAGAGGATCGCGTCGAAGAGATCGATCGCGCGGAACGGGGCGTACACGAAGCCGCGGAGACGCGCGCGCCGCTCCTCGACGGTGCGAGGGACGTCGTCGCCTTCGTACACGGGCACGTAGACGAGGAAGCCGGGCTGCACCGGCTCGTCGATCTCCTGCACGAGGGTCACCCGGCCGGACATCGCGCGCATGCCGGTGTCGCGCGCGCGCTCCATCGCCTCGCGGCGCACCGGGTCCGACGACATGTCGAACCCGAGCGCCGCTCGGTTCCGCGTGTCGAGCGGCTCGAGGTACACGATCGCGTGCTGCTCGGCCCGCGGACGATCGCGCGCCGGAGGTGCGCCCTCCTCGCTCCGGCGCTCGCTCCACCCGACGCCCTGGATGCCCGGATACTCCTGGAGCTGCTGTCGGCCGACGAAGCGCCGGAATTCGTGGGCCCCGACGTGGTCGGAGGCGGCGAACAGGCCGGCGCCGCCGCGCAGCATCGCGAGGTACACCGCCATCCGACGCTCGACGAGCGCGACGACATCGGCGGTCGATCGCTCGAGCGCCGCCTCCTCGCGCGCGCGCAGCCACGACCAGGCGGAGAGGGACGCCAGCGCCGTCAGCATCGCGCACGCGAGCGCGATCCCGAGCGGCGCGCGCGAAAAGGTGGAGATCGAGCGACGCCGCAAGAGGCTCCTGCCGATCAGTCCGAGAGCGCGCCGATCGCCTCCGCGATCTGTGCTGCGAGGGACGGCAGATCGACCGGCTTGATCAGCACGTCGTCACACTCCGGGCACGCATCGTGCGCCGCGTCGGCGCGCACATTCCCGGTGATCATGAACACCTTGATCTGCCGCGTCGCGGCGTCGCACTTCAGGATCTGCGTGGCCTCGCGCCCGTCCATGTTCGGCATCGCGAGATCCATGAGGACGACGTGAGGACGCCACGCGCGTGCCTCGCGCACGGCCTGGACTCCATCGGCAACGGATCGAACGTCATATCCACGGAGCTCGAGGAACGAGGTGAAGAGGTCACGGAGATCTTCTTGATCGTCGGCGACCAGCACGCGGTGTCTCATGGACTCTGGGCACTCACATAGTCCCGGCGCCATCCGCTCAACCTGCGGCTCGCCCGACACGGAGGCATTCCGGATTCACCCCGTCGTCGACTCGCTGAGTCCGCCGTCAGATCTCGCGCGGTGCGGCAGGGGCGAACACCTTGCGTCTGCCGCGGGCGAATCGCCGCGCGGCGCCGAATCACGGGTCGCGCGCGCTGGTGGAGAATCACGGAGATTCCCGAACACCTTCAGTCCCTCGCGTCTCCGCATGGTGATTGCATCGGCGACCGCGGAGGACAACGCAATGGGAAGCTCTCTAGCCAAGTTGATCGCCGGCACGCTCGGCGGCGTCGTCGGAGTCTGGGCGCTCGATCGCGTCACCTGGCGGCTCTGGGATCTCGAGCCGCGCGCCCTCCTCGCGCGCGAGGAGGCGGCGCGGCCCGGCGGCGAAGATCCCGCGCACGTGATGGCACGCCGCGCCGGGAACGCGATGGGGATCACGCTGAGTGAACAGCGCAACGCGGCCGGGTTCGCCGTGCACTACGCGCTCGGCGCCGCGCCCGGGGCGCTCTACGGGCTCGCCCGCGCGAGCTCGGCTCGACCGTCGCTCATGCGCGGCGCGCTGTTCGGGATCGCGCTCTTCGTCGTGCAGGACGAGCTCGCCAACACGGTGATGCACACCGCGGGACGTCCGTCCGACTACCCGTGGCAGGCGCACGCCCGAGGACTGATCGGCCACATCGCATACGGAGTCACGCTCGAGGCTGCGCTCGTCGCGTTCGACAGGATGCGGGGCGGCGGCGCGAGCGCCGACGAGGCCGAAACGCCGCGCGCAGGGAGCGCTCGGACGTCGTTCTCCTCGGACGGCGACCTCCGGGCCTGAGCCGCAGCCGGCGCGCACACCATGTATCGGGCGCGCGACCGCCGCTCTGGGTTCGGTAGCAACCAAGTTGGAACCTTGTGGAGCGCCGGCTCGTGCGGATGTCGCGCTCGATGCGCGGACGAGCACTGATCGACGACCCTCGATGCACGGTCCCTCGAGCGAGGCACGCTCGATCAGCACGCGATCGTCCGCATCGCGTGAGCGCATGCCTGTCGCTCCTCGCAGCGCTCGCGACCGCGGCGTGCTCGGTCGCCGGTGAGGCTCCGCGCGAGGCGACGGCGATCGCGCCGGAGCCCGGGCCGGTCGTCCGCATGGCCGAGCGTGCGCTCGCGTACTCGCCGGGCGCGGACCCCACTGATCGCCGGATCGCTCGCGCCCAGGACGAGGCGCGCCGCGCGCCGGCCGCCGCGGAGCCGCTCGTCGCGCTCGCCACGCTCTTCCTCCGGCGCTACCGCGAGACCGCCGAGCCCGAGCACCTGCGTCGTGCCGAGGATGCAGTGGGCGCCGCGCTGGATCGCGAGCCGGACCATGATCTCGCGCTCGCGCTCAGCGGCTTTCTCGCGATGCAAGGACACCGGTTTCGCGAAGCGCGGGCGACGGCAGAGCGAATCCTCCGCCGCCAGGACGACGACACGACCGCGCTCCTCCTGCTCGGTGACGCGCATCTCGAGCTCGGTGCGTACGACGAGGCGCTCGACGCCTACCAGCGCGCGACCGACCTCCGCCCTGATCTCCGAACGTACAACCGCGGCGCGTACCTGCGCTGGCTCCACGGGGACTCGCAGGGGTCGCTCGAGCTCCTCCAGCTCGCGATCGGCGCTCGAAGCGCGAGCGATCCCGAGTCGGCGGCGTGGTGCTGGGTCGATCTCGCGAACGTGCACCTTCATCTCGGAAATCGCGCGCAGGCGCGGGTCGCGATCGACCGCGCGCTCGCGCTCGTGGCGGACTACCTTCCGGCGCTCCGAGCGCGCGCACGTCTCGAGGTGCTCGACGGGGACCGCGCGGCCGCGATCGCCACCATGGACCGCGTGATCGCCCGAGCCGAGGGCGTCGGCGACCTGCTCTTCTCGGCCGAGCTCCTCGACCTCGAGGGGCGCGCGGACGAGTCGCAGGCGAGGGTCGCGCGCGCGCGGCAGCTGCGGCGCGAAGACCCGCGCGCATGGATCGTGTGGCGGGCGCGCCGCGGCGTCGATGACGCAGGCGCGCTCCGGGAC
>JALYRN010000658.1 GCA_030855295.1 Myxococcota bacterium
GTCGCGAGCATCGCGGCGGCGCGCGGCGGCAGCACCGCCGTCTCGGGGACCGCGGCGCGCAACGCCGCGATCACGGTCGCCAGCGCGCGCTCTCGCTCGCGCGGAGGTAGCGCGCGCACCGCGCGGATTCGTTCTTCCAGCGCTTCCGCGAGATCCGGCGTCAGACCGTGGCGCGCTGCCACGCCGTCGCGGTCCGCCTTCAGCGTCGCCGCGAGCGCGAGACCGTCGACGAGAGAGACCGCGGACACCGGCCGGAGACGTAGCACGACGGGAACGCCGTCGCGAACGGCGGGCTGCGCAGGGTCCGAGACGCTATGCTTCTGGCGTGAGGCTCGCCGCACCGCCCGCCGCGCTCGTCGCGATCGTCTTCCTGCTCGTCGCGCCGCGGGTCTCGGCGCAGGAGGATCCGTGCGACGACGGAGGCACGCTCGCGCGCGAGCCGATCGAGATCACGCCCACCGTCGGCGCCAACGGCGTGACGATCGACGCGCCGATCGCCGTGCTCTACTCGCGCGGCTACTTCGGGCCGGATGGGCCGGGAGATCCGCCCGAGACGCTGATGCGGGTCGTGCGCTGTCCTCCGGCGACGCCGTGCTCGCTCGGGTGCATGGCCGACGAGGGCGTCGACGTACCGGGCACGGTGCAGGTGATCGACGATCGTCTCTTCTTCCTCGCCGACGGCGGGCTCGAGCCGGGGACGGCGTACGTCGGCCGTGCGAGCGGCGTGGATCGCGCGCTCGACTTCCGCTTCTGCACCGGCGAGCTGCCCGACATGGAGCCGCCTCGGCTCGGCGGCTTCCTCGACGCGGAGCCGGCGGAGACGACCGCGGCCTGCGTGCTGCCCGAGGGCGGCCGACTGATCGGGCTGCGCTGGGAGCAGGCGAGCGACGACGGACCGCCGGGCTCGATCGAGTACCTGCTGTACCTGACCCGCGCCAATGGCGTCGAGGAGCCGATCCTGCGTGATCGACTGCGCAACTACGCGAGCCCCGAGGTGACGCTCAACCTGCGCCTCGACGCGGAAGAGGCCGCCGAGCCGGTCTGCGTGCGCATGTACGCGATCGATGGGGTGGGCACCCTCTCGGAGGGCTCGCCCGAGCAGTGCTTCGATCCCCTGACGAGCGCGGCGTTCCAGCCGCTCTGCACGGTGAGCGCGCCCGGGAGCGGCCGCGCGGCGCTCGGCGCCGTGGGCCTGGTCTGCGCGGCGCTGGCGCTCTTCGCGATCCGTCGCCGCGCCGGAGCGTGAGCGTTCGACGTTGTGCGGCCGCTTTCGGTTGCCTAGAGTCGCGCGCGCTCGTCTCGCAGGCCGAGGCGCGCCCGATTAGGGGTATTGGCATGCACGCTTCGAGGCTCGGCGCCATCGCTCTCACGGCTGTCCCGTTCGCGACAGGGTTCCTCGCGCTCTTCGCGACAGCGTGCGGCGAGTCGCACGTCACCGAGGTGGACGCGGCGATCATCCTGCCCGACAGCGGTCCGATCGACGGCGGGAACGACGCCGGTCTGATCCCCGCCGGCAGCGTGGGGGCGGAGTGCTCGTCGGCCGCCGACTGCACCGGCGCCGCCGACGCGTGCGTCAGCGATCCCGGGTTCC
Organism: Myxococcota bacterium; assembly: GCA_030855295.1. Lineage (GTDB taxonomy): Bacteria > Myxococcota_A > Polyangia > Polyangiales > Sandaracinaceae > Sandaracinus. The sequence goes on from JALYRN010000658.1 coordinate 1,592, forward strand.
TGCCGAACGGCTACTGCACGTTGTCGTGCCTCGGCGGCGTCGAGTGCCCCGAGGGATCGAGCTGTGTGCAGATCGATCGCACGCAGGCGTTCTGCTTCGACGACTGCGATCCGGAGGCGACCGAGCGACAGTGCCGCGCGGGGTATGGCTGCTCGAACCCCGGGCCCATGAGCCCGCCTCCGATCTGCGTCGGCGGCTGCACCGACGACTCCGACTGCCCGACCGGCCTGCTCTGCGATCGCAACGGCGGCCTCGCGGGCGCGTGCTACTCGCCCGACGCGAGCTTCGGCGACGCGTGCGAGGGCGACGAGAGCTGTCCGATGGGCGGCTTCTGCTACGCGGAGAACTTCTCGGGCTGGCCGGGCGGCGCGTGCGTGTCGTTCGGCTGCGACGTCGCGTCGAACACGGGCTGCAGTGGCGACTCGCAGTGCCTCCCCAGCGGGTTCGGCGGCGGCGGCGGCATCTGCGTCGACGGCTGCACGACGACGGCCGACTGCCGCGCGGCGGACGGATATGCGTGCGCGCCCGCCGTGGGCTATCCGGATCGTCTCGCGTGCCGGGCGGCGTGCACCAGCGACGCGCAGTGCAGCGGCGGCAGCGTCTGCAACCCGTCGCTCGGCACCTGCGACGAACCGTTCGCCGCGGACCAGCTCGGCGGTGCGTGCACGCGCCGCGACGGATGCGACGGAGGCAGCTGCATGACCGAGTTCGCCTCGGGCTTCCCCGGCGCGTACTGCACGTACACCGGCTGCACGGTCGGGGACGACACGACGTGCCCGACCGGCGGCGCGTGCGCTCCGAGCGCGGACGGACGCGGCGTCTGCCTGCGCGCGTGCGACGACTCGACCGACTGCCGCGCCGAGTATCGCTGCGGGCCGATCGATCCCGCGGCGCCGGACACCAGCTCGAACGCGTGTCTGCCCGGGTGCACCTCGAGCGCGCAGTGCGCGAACGACGGGTTCGAGTGCAACGTCGGCACCGGCCGCTGCACCGAGGCCTTCGTCGCGGCGAACCTCGGCGAGCCCTGCGCCGGCGCGGACGGCTGCCCCGGTGGCGTGTGCCTGAGCGAGCCCGAGTGGCCCGCGGGCACGTGCTCGTATCCGGGGTGTCTGCTGGCCGGAGACGCCAGCGACTGCCCCGGCACGGCGGGCTCCGCGACGTGCATCGACGACGAGGCGGGTGATCCCACGCGCGGCGTCTGCGTCGACGCGTGCGTCGTCGAAGGAACGCCCGCCTGCACGCGTCCCGGGTACACGTGCGTGCCGACCGAGCCCGGTGGCACCACCGGCGCGTGCCGCGGCGCATGAGCGAGCGGGGGGCGGCTTTCGACCTCTGCGGTTGACCCCGCCCCCTTTGCTCGGATACGAGATCCCCACCTCATGGCCGACGAACCCGCGACGCTCTCGTTCTGGCCGGTGACGGATGTCGGCCGGGTGCGCGACCACAACGAGGACTCGTTCCTCGTCGACAAGAAGCTCCAGCTCTTCGTGGTCGCCGACGGGATGGGCGGGCACGCGGCCGGCGAGGTCGCGTCGAACATGGCGTCGCGCACCGTGCGCGACGTCATCGCCGGACAGCGCGACGCGCTGCTCGAGTTCGAGCAGGGACACGGCGGCACGACGCGCACCGATCTGCTGCGGCTCATGGAGAGCGCGGTGCAGCAGTCGTGCTCCGCGGTCTACCAGGAGGGCGTGAAGGACGAGACGAAGCGCGGCATGGGCACGACGCTCGACGCGCTCCTCCTGATCGGCGCGCGCGGGTTCATCGCGCACGTCGGCGACTCGCGCGTGTACCTCTACCGCCAGGGCTCGGTGCACCAGCTCACCGAGGACCACTCGCTCATCAACGAGCTGCTCAAGCGCGGTCGCCTCTCGCGCGAGCAGATCGACAAGCTGCAGTACAAGAACGCGGTCACGCGCGCCGTCGGCGTGTACGAGTCGGTCGAGGTCGACACGATCGACTTCGACGTGCTCAAGGGCGATCGCTTCCTGATCTGCTCCGACGGCCTGCACGGGTACTTCGAGGAGGCCGAGCTCGCGAAGCTCTTCGCGGAGACGCCGGAGGACCAGCTCTCGCAGCGGCTGATCGATCTGTCGAACGAGCGCGGCGGCAAGGACAACATCACGGCGATCGTCGTGAAGGTCCCGGACGCCGAGGCGGGCGTCGATCGCCTCGCGCGCGAGGTGAACCTGAAGATGGAGGTGCTCCATCAGATGCGCCTCTTCCGGTTCCTGACCTATCAGGAGCTGGTGCGCGTGCTGAACATCACGCACGTCCGCAACTACCAGCCCGGAGACGAGATCGTCGCGCAGGGCGCCGAGGGCGACGAGCTCTTCATCGTGCTCACCGGCAACGTGCAGGTGGAGTCGAGCGGTGCACCGATCGCGAAGCTCGGCCAGGGCCAGCACTTCGGCGAGATGGCGCTGATCGACAAGGCGCCGCGCAGCGCCGACGTGCGCGCGATCGACGCGAGCTCGCTGCTCGCGATCCGCCGCCGCGACTTCTTCGACATCGTGCGCAAGGACCACGCGATCGCGGTGAAGCTGCTCTGGAGCTTCCTCGGCGTGATCACCGAGCGTCTCCGCAACACCTCCCGCGAGCTCGGCGAGGCGCGCGAGGGCAAGGCGCCCGCGGAGCTGGTCGACACGATCCTCGAAGCGTTCGAGCACGAGGGATCGTGAGGCGCGAGTCGCGGCGCGCCTCGGCGCGCGCGATCGCCGCGATCATCATCGTCGGCGGAGCGCTCGCGATCGGCTGTGGCGGCGACGACGACGCTCCCGAGCCGCGCGCCGCGTCGCCGAG
>JALYRN010000073.1 GCA_030855295.1 Myxococcota bacterium
GGCCCGATCGTCGCGGCGCTCGCGGGAGCGGGCGCGGGCGGCGCGGCCGGCGGGCTGTTCGGCGCGCTCGTCGGGATCGGCGTCTCGGAGACCGAGGCCCACGAGATCCACGACCGCGTCGCCGAGGGACGGATCGTCGTCGCGATCGAGACGACGCCCGAGCGCGCCGTCCGAGCGATCACGATCCTGCGCGGCGAAGGCAGCGTCGAGATCTCCGCGCACTGATGAGTCAGAGGCTGTCTAAAATCGGCTCGCCCCGGAGGGGCCGGTCGTCAGCCTCGATGGCCGGCGACGTCGTGCAGCGCCGTGACGACCTTCGCGAGGATTCCCTGCGGGCGGTCGAGGATCTCCTCGAAGAGCCCCTCCGAGAGCGCGGCGCTCTCGGGATCGCCCAGGCTCGCGAGGAGCTCGTCGATCGGCCCCTGCTCCGCCTCGCGCTCGAGCTCCATCGGGAGCAGCGGCGGCACCTCCAGCGTCGTCAGCGCGCGCAGGTGCGCGACCAGCCCGGGGATCTCGCTCAGGTCTCGCATCGCGTGATCGGGCGAGACGCGCGTGTGCTCGGCCAGCAGCGACACCCGCAGCGCGTGGATCCCGCGCGCGACGTCGTCGTGCTCGGTCTCGGCCTGCCACGCGAGCACGAGCTCGGAGTCGAGGCCCATGCTGCGGTTGGTCGCGTTCGCCGATCCGATCACGAGCACGCGATCGTCGACGATCATCATCTTCGAGTGGATGTACGTCGGACACGTGCGCTCGCGCTTGCTCTTGCCGCTCGGTTCCTCTCGCCGCGGCGCGAGCGGCGAGAACGCGCCGAACCCGTGCCCGTTCGCCGCCGCGATCCGCGCGATCACCGAGAGCGCGACCCGCTGCGGCGACTCGATCGCCATCTGTTCCATCCGCCCCTCGAGACACGCGGGGAGCAGCACGACGATCTCCAGCGGCCCTCGCGAGCGATCGCGCATGCGGTCGGCGAGCGCGTCCACCATCGCGCGCGACGTCATGTACTGCGACTCGATGTAGACCAGGCGCTCCGCCGATCGGAGCGCCTCGGTGTAGAGCGCCCGCACCTCGCGCACCGGCTCGCGCATCGGCTCCAGCGTCGCGCCCCGCGTGCGGGCGACGCCGACCAGCGCATTCCCCAGCGACACGTGGCAGAACGGCGCCTCCTCGGGCTCCGGCTCCGGCTCGAGCACCAGCGGCTCTCCGTCGGCGGCGATCCATCGCTGCACGAAGTGCTCGACCAGATCGCGCACGACCTTGCCGCGAACCACCGCCTGCATGTCGTGGTACGGCAGGTAGATCGCGCCGTGCAGCTCGCGCCGCAGCCGGTTGCCGTCGACGTGGCTCCGCTGATCCCAGCGGTGCTCGCAGAGATCGATCCCGCCGACCCACGCGGTGTGCCCGTCGACCACCAGGAGCTTGTCGTGATGACAGCCGCGCGGCGGATGGTTCGAGTCGTAGATGAACTCGAGCTGGCCCTTGCCGGCGTGCTTCAGCTTGTCGCGCGTGCCCCACTCGCGATCGAGCGCGTACACGCTCGCCCAGTCCCACGCGAGCACGTAGATGCGCAGATCGGGGTTGCGCTTGCACGCGGCGCGGATCACCTCGCGCAGCGTGCGCGGCCGGCCCTCGTCCTCGGGACGACGGCGCATGCACGCGCCGCTCTCGAGCTGCCAGCCCGTGAGCAGCACGTAGCTCTTCGCCGACTCGATCGCGTCCGCGGCCTCCCGGTAGTAGTCGTCGGCGTCGACGATCACGCCGCCGCGCGCCGGCGCCACCGCGAAGCAGGTCTCGTCCGTTCGCAGCAGCTCAGGCACGCACCTGCGCCCCCTCGCCGCGACGTGCGTCGTCCTCGAGGTCGCGCATCGCCCGCATCACCTCTTCGCAGCGCTCGAAGTGCGGCATCCCGCGGGTCCCCGCGATTCGCCTCGCGTGCACCGCGGGGTTGCGCTGCGTCAGCGCCTCGAGACGCCCGAAGTCCGTGTACGGGTCGCGGTCGTAGAGCACCTGCGTCGGGACCCGCAGCCGCTCGTACAGCGTGGCGCACGCGTCGCTGGTGAACAGCGAGCCCGCGACGAACGCGAACGGCGCGTGATGTGCGCCCGGCACCCGTGACGTGCGCACTGCGTGATCGACGTAGTCGCGCGGCACCTCGTCGGCGAAGCTCTTGCGCAGGAAGTAGCGCACGCTCGGCCGCGAGGTCAGCGCGCGATACATCGGCGTCGCCCAGAGCGGCACGTTCAGCGCTCGCTCGATCCGAGTCGCGCGCGCCGCGTCGACCTTCCGCGGCTCGCGATCGAGCCCGGTCGGCGAGATCAGCGTCAGCGTCCGGAAGAGCGTCGGATGCTCGACCGCGACGCGCGCCGCGATCTCGCCGGTGAGCGAGAGCGCGACGACGTCCACCGGCTCGTCGCGCGGCGACACCACGTCGACCAGGAAGCGCTCGATCGCCCTCGCATAGAGGGTCGGCGAGTACTGGTTCGGCCCGCGATCCGACGTGCCGAAGCCCGGCAGGTCGGGCGCGTACACCGGCCGCTCGCCACGGAACGCCTCGAAGAGCGGGCGCACGTCGAACGCGGACGCCGCCGCGGAGATGGCGTGCAGCAGCACCAGCGGTCGGCCGCTCGCGGAGGTGTCGGCGTAGTAGCCGACGCGTCCGATCAGCGCGATGTCGATCGTGTGGTGCGGCGCGGCGAGCGCTCGCGGCGCCTCGTCGCGCGTGCCGAGCACGCCTCGCCAGATGCCCTGGACGGCGTGGCCGATCTCGGCGATGCCCTTCCGGGGATCACTCGTCGCGATGGTGCTCGTCGTCGCTGCCATGTTGCGCATGTCGCGTTCCTTCTCGTTGCTCTCGACGTCTGCTCTGCCCGGGGGCTCACATCGCGGGCGCAGGCGCAGCGCCGGACGGCGCGTTGCCCGACGCCTCGCTCCGCGCGTCGGCGGAGCCCGCGAGCGGGATGCGCGCGACGAGCGTGTGGCCGTCGTCCTCCTCGAGCGTCCCGCCGTGCAGGCGCAGGAGCCCGCGCGCGACCGACACACCCAACCCGCGGCCGTCGCCGATCAGCGCGATGCGCCGATGCCGCCCGGTGTTCCGCGCCGCCGCGCCGATCTCCGGGCCCCGGGCCGCGCCGTGATCCTCGCTGACCGAGAGCACCGCGCTCGAGCCCTCGACCCCGAGAGACACGCGCACCGTACCGCCGGGGATGCTCCGCTTCACTGCGCTCGCGATCAGGCCCCGCGCGATCTGCGTCAGCCGCCCGGGATCACCGACCACGCGCAGGGCCGTGTCCGAGTCCTCGACCTCGATGTGCACGCCGCGCGCTGCCGCGCTCGTCTCGTTGCCGGCCAGCGCCGCCCGGAGACCCTCGGACCAGCGCGTGCTCTTGCGCATCATCGGCAGGCTCCCGTTCGCGATCCGCGCGAGATCGATCGCGTCGTCGACCGCCTTGGCCTGCTGCTTCGCGTTCCGCTCGATGATCTCGAGCGCGCGGTCCACGTCAGCGCCACACCCTTCGCCCGCGCGCAGCAGCTGCACCCAGCCGAGGATCGCGTTGAGCGGCGTCCGGAGCTCGTGGCTCATGCTGGCGAGGAGGTCGTCATCGTTCTTCACAGGTCACCTCGCGCGGCCAACCGGCCGGCGTTCGCACGTTCAGCGAGCGCCTTCGGCCTGCTCGGCCGGGCGCTCGGAGTCGACCGACGTTCCGTGTTCGGCACGCGGTTCGGACGCGCTCGCCGCGCGCTCACCCACACCGCCGAAGAGGTCTGGCGCGAACGCGAGGAACAGGATCAGCATCAGCAGTCGAGTCATGTCCGGAGTCCTCTCTCGCGAGCTCGCGCTCCCAGGTGGGCTCGTCGCCTCGCTCGAGATGAGGTTCAGCAAGCCCGGTGCCGACCCCGTCGGGCGCTGCATCGCGTCGCTGCCGGCGTCACTCGTGGGCCGCCCGCCTCAAGTGTGGCGGCGCCGTGTCCCCGGCGGCGCGCTCGTCCGCCGAGCACGGCGGACGAGCCCGCAGAGCACGGCGGCCTTGCGATCGCGGCACGCGGGCTGCACAGCGTGGGATCCGATGCCCATCCCGACGATTGTTGCCGAGCATGCGGCCGCGCGGATGATCGTGAACCCGACGTCCGGGCGGCAGCTCGGCGAGGCCGTGCACGCCGACGTGATCGAGCGCCTGCGGCCGCGATGGCCCGCGCTCGAGGCGGTGCTCACGCCGACGTGCGGCGAAGCCGAGGCGGCGGCGCGGAGCGCGGCCCTCGAAGGGGTGCGCACGATCTTCGCGCTCGGCGGCGACGGAACGCTCAACGCGGTGGTCAACGGCATCGGTCACGTCCCGGGCGCGCTCGCGCAGACGACCTTCGGCGTCCTGCCGGGCGGCACCGGGAACGACTTCGCCGGCACCCTCGGGCTGAACACGTCGATCGAAGAGGCCGCCGATCTGCTGCGCCGCGGCGAGGCGCGCACGGTCGATCTCGGCGTGCTCGAGGACCGCATCTTCACCAACGTCTCTGCCGGTGGGCTCTTCGCGGAGGCCTCCGAGGCGGCGAGCGCCGAGGCGAAGTCCACCGCCGGACGCCTCGCGTACATCCTCGCGGGCCCCCGCTTGCTCCTCGATCACGAGGGCTTCGAGGTCGAGCTGCGCGCGACCACCCCGGAAGGCCCGCTCACGTGGCGTGGCAGCGTCGCGATGTTCGCGGTCTGCAACGCGCCGACGGCCGGCGGCGGCAGGCCGCTCGCTCCGTTCGCGCGATGTGACGACGGCTGGCTCGACGCGTTCGTGGTCGAGGAGGCCTCGCCGCTCGGGCTCGCGCGCGTGCTGATCGAGATCTCGGGAGGCAACCACCTCGAGGACGATCGCGTCGTCGGGTTCCGCACGTCCGAGCTCTTCCTGCGCTTCGATCGCCCCACCCTCGTGAACGTCGACGGCGAGGTCTCGACGCTCGAGAGCGCGCACTATCGTGTCCTGCGCCGCGCGACGCGCATGCTCGTCGCGCCCGGAGCGTTCGACACCGGTATTTGAGTCGGCAGGAGTGCCGAGAGCGATCCACGCTCTTTCATCGCGCTCGCCACGCCGCCCCCCCCCCAAACTGGGACGTCCCCGCGCAGGCCGCCGCCACTCGTGGCGCGTCGCCTCACCCTGCGCGCCGCCACGTGGCACGATGTCTCACCCCCTTTTCGTCTCGCGACCGGATTTCCCCGTGATCTGGCGCATCGGGACCTGGCACCGACAGTGCTCAGGAGGGTGTGACAACCGGGCGGGCGGGTCCGGACAGTTGGAGAATTCATGAGCGGCAAGGTCCTTGTACTCGACGACGATCCGGATGCCTGCGGCCTGATGGACGCAGCGCTCTCGGGTCGCGGATACACCGTGCGTGCAGAGACTCGCGCGCGAGACGCGCTGGACGCGGTGGGCGCCGAAGACTTCGACGTCGTGCTCACCGACCTGCAGCTGGACGACATGGACGGCCTCGCGGTGTGCGAGCGCATCCTGGGTGTGAGGCCCGACCTCCCGGTGATCGTGGTCACGGGCCACGCGAGCCTCGAGGCGGCGATCGCCGCGATGCGCGCCGGCGCGCACGACTTCGTCACCAAGCCGATCGATCTCGAGCTGCTCGGCATCACGGTCGAGCGCGCGGTGCAGCACCACAAGCTGCGCAACGAGGTCAAGCGGCTGCGCGACGAGGTCGACGAGGCGCGTGGCTTCGAGAAGCTGCTCGGCCAGTCGACCGCGATGAAGCGCGTCACCGACGTGATCACGCGCGTCTCGCAGACCGACGCCACCGTGCTGGTCACCGGCGAGAGCGGCACCGGCAAGGAGCTGGTCGCCCGCGCGATCCACGAGCGCAGCAATCGCCGCGAGGGTCCCTTCGTCGCGATCAACTGCGCCGCGGTGCCCGCGACGCTGCTCGAGAGCGAGCTCTTCGGCCACGCGCGCGGCGCGTTCACCGACGCGAAGGCGACGCGCAAGGGCCTCTTCCTCGAGGCCGACAACGGCACGCTCTTCCTCGACGAGATCGGCGAGATGCCGCTCGAGATGCAGGTGAAGCTGCTGCGCGCGCTGCAGGAGCGCACCGTGCGCGCGGTCGGCGGCAACGCCGAGATGCCGTTCAACGCGCGCGTGATCGCGGCGACGAACCGCGACCTCGAGAGCGAGGTCCACGAGAAGCGCTTCCGCGAGGACCTCTACTACCGCATCAACGTCGTCACGGTGCACGTGCCGCCGCTGCGCGAGCGCGAGGGCGACGTGCCGCTGCTGGCGCAGCGCTTCCTCGAGCGCTTCGCGGCGCGCCACGGCAAGCACGTGCTCGGCATCAGCGCGCCGGCGGCGGCGAAGCTCGTCGCCTATCACTGGCCCGGCAACGTGCGCGAGCTCGAGAACTCGGTGGAGCGCGCGGTCGCGCTGACGCAGTTCGATCACATCAACGTCGAGGATCTGCCGGAGCGCATCCGCGCGCACCGACCGGACACGATGGTGATGATGCCCGAGACGGCGGAAGAGCTCGTCACGGTCGAAGAGCTCGAGCGCCGCTATCTCCTGCACGTGCTCAAGGTCGTCAACGGCAACAAGTCGCGGGCCGCGCGCATCCTCGGCTACGACCGCCGCACGCTCTACCGGAAGCTCGAGCGGATGGAGAGCGAGGGCCAGGCGACGGGCGTCAAGCGCGCGTCGAATTCGCCGCCGTCGGGCGACGAGCGGCCGTCGGCGCCGCCGGCTCGCGCGAGCTCGATCGACGAGCCCGGCCACGACGCGGACGAGCGTCCTGCGTGGTCGCCCCCGCCGCTCTCGCAGCCCGCGAACGCGCCGCAGGCGCGGCCCGCGGAAGGTCGCCCGGGAGAGAGCGCGTACGGAGCGGACGCGGCCGCCAACGGCAACACGCACGCGGTCGGCAACGGCAACGACGTCGCGAGCGGTCACACGAGCGTGCTCCTCGTCGACGACGACGCCGATGCGCGCGATCTCCTCGAGATGCTCCTCGCGCGAGAGGGCTTCTCGGTGTGCACCGCGGGCACCGTCAAGGAAGCGCTCGCGATGAGCAAGGTCGACATCGTCGTCACCGACCTCGCGCTGCCCGACGGCTCGGGCGAGGACGTCGCGCACGGCATGGCCGGCACCCCGGCCATCGCGCTCACCGGGCGCGACGAGCGCGCCGACGGCGCCATCTTCCGCACCAGCTTGGCTCGGCCGGTCCCCCCCGACCGGCTCGCGGCGGAGATCCGCCGCGTGCTCCAGGTCTGATCCTTCCTTCCGTTCGGTTCCTCGTTCCTCGTCTCTGGTTCTGTTTTCTCCTCCTCTCCTCGATCCCTGGCGGGCCGCATTCCTCACGGAGCGCGGCCCGCCTCTTTTCGGCGCGCTTCGACGTGCCGTTCTTCTCGGCGAGCTCGCGCGGCGTAGACTCTCGGCGTGCGCGCCTTCTCCGCCGTGGTGTCGTCGATGATCGTGCTCGCGCTCGGGGCGTGCGACGCGCCTCGCGATCGTCCGCGCGAGCCGACGAGCGACGAGCCGCTCGAGGTCGCGCCGCCTCCGCTGATCGACGACACGCCTGCGCCGCTCGGCCTGCCGCCGCCTGGCAGCTACGAGGTGCTCGACGCCCTGACGCGCATGCTCGTGCCGGTGCCGACCGAGGGCGACTGCTCCTACCTCGCCGAGGACGATCCCGGCGCGTCCTTCGGCGCGATCCTCGCGCCCTACGTGCGCGACGCCGACACCCGCGAGGTCACCTGCGTCCCCGCGATCGGCGGCTTCCAGTGCCGCGTCTCGCTGGTGAAGAGCACCGGCGGCGAGGACGAGGAGTACGGCATCTTCCTCGACGTGCACGTCGACGCCGCCCACGCGATCGAGCCGCGCTCGATCGTCTGCCAGCTCGCGGGCTGAGTCCGCACGAGTGCTCGCCCCGGAGGGCGCGGACGGGAGCGCGCGAAGCGCGCGGACGGAAGCGACCGGAGCGGGCGAGCCGATTTTTAGACAGGCGCTGAACGCGCCGTCGACGGAACGAGAGAGGCCGCGCTCGATCGCTCGGGCGCGGCCTCGGTCGTTCTGTCGGGCGGGGCGTGTCGCGCGATCAGGCCTGGGCCGACGGCTTGCCGCTCTTCTGCTTCTTCGTCTTCTTCTCGACCGCGCCGTTCTTCGTCGCGTGGCCGTTCCCGCTCGCCTTCGCGCCCGCCTTCTTGCCGCCGAGCAGACGATCCGCGAGCTCGTCCGCGCGATCGGTCTTCTCCCAGGTGAACGAGCCCTTCTCGGTGCGCCCGAAGTGACCGTAGGCCGCGGTCGGGCGGTAGATCGGGCGCAGCAGGTCGAGCGTCTCGATCAGCGCGCGCGGGCGGAAGTCGAACATCTCCGCGACCGCCGCGGCGATCTTCGAGTCGTCGACCTTGCCGGTGCCGAACGTCGAGACGTACACGCCCATCGGCTTCGCGATGCCGATCGCGTACGACACCTGCACCTCGCAGCGCGACGCGACGCCGCTCGCGACCACGTTCTTCGCGACGTAGCGCGCGAAGTAGGTGGCGCTGCGGTCGACCTTGCTCGGATCCTTGCCGCTGAACGCGCCGCCGCCGTGCCGGCCCATGCCGCCGTAGGTGTCGACGATGATCTTGCGGCCGGTGAGGCCGGCGTCGCCGACCGGGCCACCGATGACGAAGCGCCCCGTCGGGTTGATGTAGATCTTGGTCTTCTTGTCGATCATGCCCTTCGGGCAGACCTTCTGGATGACCTCTTCCATCACCGCCTCTTCGATCTTCTTCATCTTCACGTCAGGCGAGTGCTGCGTGGAGACGACGATCGCATCGAGGCGCGCGGGGCGGCCGTCGGGGCCGTACTCGACCGTGACCTGCGTCTTGCCGTCGGGGCGCAGCCACGACACCGAGCCGTTCTTGCGCACCTTGGCCAGGCGCTGTGCGAGGCGATGCGCGAGCTGGATCGGCATCGGCATCAGCTCGTCGGTCTCGTCACAGGCGAACCCGAACATCAGGCCCTGATCGCCGGCGCCCTGGTCCTTGCTCAGGCTGGTCGCGAGATCGACGCCCTGGGCGATGTCGGGCGACTGCCGCTCGATCGCGGTCAGGATCGCGCAGTGCTCCCAGTCGTACCCGGTGTCCGGCGTGTACCCGATCTCCTTGATCGCAGCGCGGATGATCTTCGGGTAGTCGAGGATCGCCTTGGTCGTGATCTCGCCGGCGACGATCGCGTAGCCCGTCTTGACCATCGTCTCGCAGGCGACGCGCCCGAGCTTGTCCTGCTCGAGCACGGCGTCGAGCACCGAGTCCGAGATGGCGTCGCAGACCTTGTCGGGATGCCCCTCGGTGACCGACTCCGAGGTGAACAGGTAACCGCTCATGCGAGATCGACCTTTCCGTGAGGCGTGGGGCGAGGCGAGCATCGCGACCGTTGCGACCCGCCTTGGTAGCCCGCGTCCCGGAAAGGGTTCGGGCGGCGCGTTTCTAGGAGAGACAGCCCGCAGAGTCAATCCGCCGCCCTATCCTCCGCGCGCGCGGTTAGCGCTGGCCGCGTGCCGCGGTAGAGTCCGCGGCGCGCTCGGCAGCCGTTTCGCCCGAGCACACACCGTCCCCGGCGCGGCGCCGATAGCCCGGCCCGGACCGCGCGCCCGTGATCAGAACCGAGCACAGCGCGCCTCGTACCCCGGGAGCCTCTGAGGGCATGCAGATCACGACATCGCTTCGCGTCATCATCTCGTTGGCGGCCACGCTCTCGGGCGGCTGCTCGCTGCTCGTCGACACCGACCCGTACCTCGGGCAGGCGGACGCAGACGTCGCCGTCGATGCACCGATCTCGTCGGATGCGCCGAGCTCCTCGGATGCGCCGACCACTCCCGAGATCCACATCGACCCTGCGAGCCCGCGCACGACCGATGCGCTCGTCGTCGTGATCGATCGCGCGAGCGTCGATCCGCTCATGGGCACCGTCGAGTACGAGTACCGATGGCTGCGCGACGGCAGCACGTCCGACGAGAGCGGCTCGACGCTCACCGCCGAACAGACGTCGAGGGGTGAGACCTGGCGCGTCGAGGTGACGCCCATCGCCGAGCCGGGCGCGCGCCGCGGCGCCGCGGCGTCGGCCGAGGTCACGATCGAGAACACGCCGCCACGTCTGACCGCGTTGGGCCTGGAGACGTACGAGCCGCGCGTCGGCGAGATGTTGCGGGCCGTCCCGGGCTTCGTCATCGACGACGACGGCGACTCGGCAGGGCTGCGGTTCCAGTGGTATCGGGGCGCGGCCCCCATCGAAGGCGCGACCACCGCGACCCTCGACACGACCGGCCTCGCCGTCGGCGACGAGCTCCGCGTCGAGGCATGGGCCCACGACGGAGACGATGGTCCGAGCGTGTCCTTGGGCCCCGTCGCCATCGCCGCGGATCGCACGCACTGGCGCCAGCTCCTGCCGGATCAGCCCAGCCAGCTCCACGTCGTCTGGGACGCGCCTCACGATCGCGCCATCCGTCTGATCGACAGCGAGCCCTGGGAGTACTTCGTCGCGGGCGACGGTCGGCTGCGCATCGTACGGCTCGCCGCGCCGGGCGATTCGCCCGCGCCGCTCGAGACCACATGGGTCATGCACGACGAGGGCAATCGACGACTGCTCGCGATGTCGAGGGCGGACGCAGGCGCGGTCTACGCGCTCGACCTGTCCCGCCGCGGACAGGAGCTCTGGACCCGGATCACGCCCGGCGGCAGCCCGCCGAACGTGCAGAACGCAGCGGTCGTCCACTACGACGCGCACAACGAGCGCGTGTGGATCTTCGGGGGCTTCGACGACAGCGACGACGTCGGCGCTCTCGATCAGATCTTCAGTCTGGACGTCGCGTCCCCCGGGGCCGAGACGTGGACCGAGCACGCGCCCACTGGGACCTTTCCGCGGATCTTCGCGGCGGGCGTCGCGGCTGATCCTAGCGTTCCAGGCCGCATCTATCTATTCGGCGGACTGACGACGCCTACGCCAGCGTCCATCACGACCCGACGCGAGATCGTCCGTGCCGATCTCACCGACACCACGGTCACAGTCAGCGAGATCTCCGCGACGATGCCCTCGCCTGCGTTCGGCGTGGCCGCGGCCACGGACAGGGCGAACGCTCGCATCGTGCTGATCGGCGGTCTCTCCGCCTTCTCTCCGACGGCGACGGACGTTCCCGCGCAATCCTTCGATCCTGCGACCGGAGTGTTCTCGCCGATTCCTGGTCCGAGCGCGGCCACGATCTATGGCGTCGCTCATCCGGACAGCATCCGCCCCGGGCACTTCGTGGTCGCCGGCGCGGGCGGCGACGTGTTCGCCGATGAGATGTACCTGCAGCTCTTGGATGTCGCGGCTGACGACATCACCGTGCGCGCCGCGGATCTCCGCCCCGTCGGCCTCATCTCGCCGATCGCGAGGATGAGCCTGGGCACCATTCGCATCTTCGGCGGACGCGGTAGCGCAGGCGTGCGCGACGACGCGTGGACCCTCGATCCGACGACACTGGAGTGGACCCTGCTCGAGACGCGGCCCGACGAGGTCACCGGCCTGTCTCCGGCGGGTCGGTTCGGCATGGTCGGCGAGAGCAGCAACGGCATCTTCGCCGGCGGCGACTTCGTCGTCGTCGGTGGCGAGCTCGACGATCGGCTGCTCGCCGACATGCGCGGATGGACGCTCGACCTCGGGGGCCGGTGGATCGAGCACTCGTTGCGAGCGGGTACCGCATCGATCGCCGCACGCACGGGTCACGCCGTGATCGACGCGGAATGCGCGGCGCTCGGTGTGTTCGGCGGTGAGGATCTCGCTGGGACGCTCCGCGGTGACACGGCACTCCTCCGCTGCACCAGCGCACGCGACTGCGAGTGGAGCACTGGGACGACCGGGACCGTCCCGAGCGCACGGTCGTTCGCGACCCTCGTGAGCGTGCGCGAGAACGGGGCCTGGCTGTTCGGCGGACGAACCGCCAGCGGTCCCGTCGCGGACGTGCACAGGCTCGACACCTGCGCGCCGGGCGCGGGCGCGTGGACTCGGATCACCCCGACCGGCCCCCCGCCGGCTGCACGCTATGCTCACTCGACGACCGCGGTGATCGGCCCGATCGGACTCATCGACTCGCTGCTGGTGTTCGGCGGCACCGCCGGTGACGAGCCGTTCGACGATGTTCATCAGCTGATGGGTCCCTGGGACGCTCCACCGCGCTGGGCGCCCCTCGCCGTCGAGGGTCTCAGGCCTTCCGGCCGCTCGCAGCACGTCGCGCTGTGGGACGCGACGCGCGGCCGCTTGCTCGTGATCGGCGGCCAAGATCGGACCGGTAGCCGCAGCGACGTCTGGGAGCTTCGCATTCGTCCCTGACCCACGTTTCGCACGCGCCCCGCCCTATCCTCCACACGCGCGCCTGCGGTAGGCTCACGATGGAAAATCGTGAGGTGGGCGGTATGACTTTGCGCGCTTGGCTTGCTGTCTCGTTCGCGTTCGGGCTCGTGATCGCAGGCTGCGCCGACGGCGGCACCGGAGAGCGCCGCGACAGCGGCCGCGGCGGCACGGGCGACGGCAGCATGGACTCCGGCGTCGAGTGCATGCGCGACGAGGACTGCCCGGACGACGGCATCTTCTGCAACGGAGGGCTCCGCTGCGATGGCTCGGGCCGCTGCATCGCCGGCACGATCCCGACGTGCGACGACGGCATCACGTGCACCGCGGACCAGTGTCTCGCCGCGACGGACGAGTGCCAGAACCTCCCTGACAGCTCGCTCTGCCCGACCGATCTCACCTGTTACGTCGGTACCGGCTGCAGCGATGCGCCCGCGTGCGAGTTCGACGGCTCGTGTGGAGGCGACGCGGTGTTCTGCAACGGCGACGAGGTCTGCGTCAGCGGAACGTGTCGCAGCCCCGGGATGCGCGGCTGCGACGACTCGGATTCGTGCACGGTCGACGAGTGCGTCGAGTCGATGACCTCCTGCGAGAACACCCGATACACCGACTATCTCGAGAACCCGGCGCACTGCGGTCCGACCGGCATGAACGACTGCATCGTGTGCGACGGACCGGCCGTCGATCAGGTGCACATGAGCGCCTCGTGCGAGACCGGCACGTGCGGGCTCGAGTGCGACACCGGATTCGCGAGCGCCGACGGGAATCCGGCGAACGGATGCGAGTGCGAGATCGGTGTGGGGATGGATGATCCAGACGGCACCTTCGCCGACCTCGACTGCGATGGCATCGACGGCGATCGCGAGCGCGGCATCCTCGTGTCGAGTACGCGCGGCACCGACGACGCGACGTGCGGCCTCGATTTCGCGACGCCCTGCCGAACGATCACCTACGGGCTTTCGCGCGGGGTGATCGAGGGTCGGCGCGACGTGTTCGTCATGGCAGGCAACTACGACGAGATCGTCTCGCTGCGCGACGGCATGCGGATCTTCGGGGGCTACGACACCGATTGGGTGCGCGCCGGGCGCGAGACGACCGGTCACCGCACCGAGATCCGCGGAACGCTCGACGCGGGCGAGATGCAGTTCCTGACGATTCGCGCTCGCGACCTGAGCATCGGCGCGATGCTCGAGAACCTCGTACTGGTCGGTCCGGACGCCGTCGGAGCGACGGCGAGCGGCGGCCAGAGCTCGTACGTCGTTCACGCGCGCAACGCTCGCGTCGATCTCGTTCGCGTGAGCCTCATCGCGGGCGCCGGCGCGCTCGGCCAGGGCGGCAGCAATGGGACGGACGCAATCGCGCTCACCGCGACGGCATCGATGCGGGGCGGCACTGGTGGCATCGCCCGCGAGTTCGCCACTGCGTGTGACACCACTACCCATGGCGACGGCGGTGCGGGGGGGACCAACTCGTGCTCGGGCACTCCGGGCAATACGAGCGCCGGCCGAGGAGGTCACGGCGGCGAGATGGATACGTCCTGCGGTACGTTCGGTGTCTGCGGCAACTGCAACGCGACCCCCGGCGATCCTGGTGTCAACGCTGTCGTATGGGTCATGAGCTCGTTCGGCGCTGGGGGCGCGTCGGGAGGACCGTGCGGCGAGGGCGGAGACGTCACGACGCACGGCCTGATCACGAACGGAGCGTCAGGCGCTGGCGCGTCAGCTGCGGCCGGCCAGCTGGTCGGCGACTACTGGTACGCCTTCGGCGGCGGAGACGGCAGTACGGGAGCCAACGGCGGCGGCGGCGGCGGCGGCGGCGGCAGCGGCGGTTGCGACACCGGCACTGATTCGACG
>JALYRN010000659.1 GCA_030855295.1 Myxococcota bacterium
GAGCAGCGGGTGGTTCCGCTACAGCACCGCCAACCCCGGCGCGTGCAACGACACCTTCGGTAGCCGCGCGCCGACCAGCAGCGGCACCGCGCTCGGCTCGGGCACCAGCCCCGTCGCGTACACGCGCGCGATCGCGAGCCTGGTGCCGGCGACCACGTACTACTACTGCGCGATCGCGAGCAACACGTACGGCACTTCGTACGGCGACGTCCTCTCGTTCACGACGCCCTCGGCGCTGCCGACGGTGTCGACCAGCAGCGCATCGCTGCTGACGGGCAGCACCGCGCAGCTGAACGGCACGTCGAATGCCGGTGGCGACGCGACCACCGCGTGGTTCCGCTACGCGACCGCGAGCCCCGGCACCTGCAACGACAGCTTCGGCACGCGCGCCCCGAGCAGCGGCGGCACCGCGATCGGCTCGGGCACCACGTCGGTCGCGTTCTCGCAGGGCATCACCGGTCTGGCCCCCGGCACCACGTACTACTACTGCGCGCTCGCCTCCAACTCGGGCGGCACCGCGGTCGGCTCGGTCGTCTCCTTCATCACGCCCGCCACGCCGACGGTGATCACGTCGTCGGCGACCAGCATCACGGCGAGCTCGGCGACGCTGAACGGCTCGGGCAACCCGAACCGCGCCGCGACCACCGGCTACTTCCGGTACGCGACCACCGACCCCGGCACCTGCAACGACACCTTCGGCTCGCGCGCGCCGACCACCAGCGGATCGGCGCTCGGCTCCGGGAGCGCGAGCGTCGCGTTCAGCCGATCGATCACCGGCCTGTCGCCGGGCGCGACCTACTACTACTGCGCGATCACCGAGAACGCCGAGGGCACGGCGCTCGGCGCGGTGCTCTCGTTCACCACGCTCGCCTCGCCGGCGGTGATCACGTCGGCGGCGACGCTCGTGACGTCGACCTCGGCGACGCTGAACGGCTCCGCGGATCCCAACGGCGCCACGACCACCGGCTGGTTCCGCTACAGCACCGCCAACCCCGGCGCGTGCAACGACACGTTCGGCTCGCGCGCCCCGACCAGCAGCGGCACCGCGCTCGGCTCGGGCACCAGCCCCGTCGCGTACACGCGCGCGATCGCGAGCCTGGTGCCGGCGACCACCTACTACTACTGCGCGATCGCGAGCAACGCGTACGGCACGTCGTACGGCGCGGTCCTCTCGTTCACGACGCCGTCGGCGCTGCCGACGGTGTCGACCAGCAGCGCATCGCTGCTGACGGGGAGCACCGCGCAGCTGAACGGCTCGTCGAACCCGGGCGGTGATGCGACCACCGGCTGGTTCCGCTATGCGGCCGTCAGCCCCGGCACCTGCAACGACAGCTTCGGCACGCGCGCGCCGACCAGCGGCGGCACCGCGCTCGGCTCGGGCACCACGTCGACCGCGTTCTCGCAGGGCATCACCGGTCTCTCGCCCGGCACGACCTACTACTACTG
This sequence comes from Myxococcota bacterium, assembly GCA_030855295.1. Taxonomy (GTDB): domain Bacteria; phylum Myxococcota_A; class Polyangia; order Polyangiales; family Sandaracinaceae; genus Sandaracinus. Next base: position 1,447 of record JALYRN010000659.1, read on the forward strand.
CGCGCTCGCCTCCAACTCGGGCGGCACTGCGCTCGGCTCGATCGTCTCGTTCGTCACGCCGGCCGCGCCGACGGTGATCACGGCGTCCGCGACGAGCATCGCCGCGACTTCCGCGACGCTGAACGGCTCGGGCAACCCGAACCGCGCCGCGACGACCGGCTACTTCCGGTACGCGACCACCGATCCCGGCACCTGCAACGACACGTTCGGCTCGCGCGCTCCGACCACCGGCGGCACCTCGCTCGGCTCCGGCAGCACGAGCGTCGCGTTCAACCGCTCGATCTCGGGGCTCTCGCCCGGGACCACCTACTACTACTGCGCGATCGCCGACAACTCGGAGGACACGGCGTTCGGCGCGCTGCTCTCGTTCACCACGCACGCGGTCCCGACGGTGACGACCTCGGCGGCGACGCTCGTGACCTCGAGCTCGGCGACGCTGAACGCCTCCGCCGATCCCAACGGCGCCACGAGCAGCGGCTGGTTCCGCTACAGCACGGTGAGCCCGGGCGCCTGCAACAACACGTTCGGCACCCTCACCACCACCACGGCGCTCGGCGCGGGCACCGCGAGCGTCGCCTACTCGCGCGCGATCTCCGGCCTCACGCCGGGCGCGACCTACTACTACTGCGCGATCGCCTCGAATGCGGTGGGGACCGGGTACGGCGCGCTCCTCAGCTTCACCGTCCTGCCGGCGGCGCCCTCGGTCGTGACGTCGGTCGCCTCGGGCGTGACCACCACCACCGCGACGCTGAACGGCTCGGCGAACCCGAACGGCGCGTCGACGACCGGCTGGTTCCGCTTCGACACCGTCAGCCCCGGCACCTGCAACGACAGCTTCGGCACGCGCGCCCCCTCGAGCGCCGGCGCCGCGCTGGGCGCGGGCAACACCTCGGCCGCGTTCTCGCAGAGCGCGACGTCGCTCACGCCCGGCACGACGTATTACTTCTGCGCGATCGCCTCGAGCGCCGAGGGCACGTCGTTCGGCACCGTCCGCACGCTCACGACGACCGCGCTGCCGACCGTCGCGACGCTCGCGGCCACGCCGGTCATGTCGATCTCGGCGACGCTCAACGGCTCCGCCGATCCGAACGGCTTCGCGACGACGGCATGGTTCCGCTACAGCCCGACCAACCCCGGCACCTGCAGCGACACGTTCGGGATCCGCGCGCCGACGAGCAGCGGGACGAGCATCGGCAGCGGCACCCTGCCGGTCACGTACTCGCGCGCGATCACCGGGCTCTCGCCGGGCACGACCTACTACGCGTGCGCGATCGCCTCGAGCTCGATCGGCACCTCGCTCGGTGAGGTCCTCTCGTTCACCACGCCGGCCGCCGGGCCCACGGTGACGACGGTCGCGGCCTCCGGCATCGGCCCCGGCTCCGCGGTCCTCAACGGCACCGCGAACCCCAACGGCTCCGCCGCCACCGGCTGGCTCCGCTACAGCACCACGAACCCCGGCGCGTGCAACGACACCTTCGGAACGCGCGCCCCGGCGAGCGGCGGCACCGCGCTCGGCTCGGGCACCAGCACGGTCGCGTACTCGGCCTCGATCTCCGGGCTCTCCCTCGCGACGACCTACTACTTCTGCGCGATCGCCTCGAACGGGGTCGCCACCTCGGTCGGCACCGTCCTCTCCTTCACCACGACGGTCGCGCCCACCGTGACCACCGCGGCCGCGACGGCGGTGGCGAGCACGAGCGCGACGCTCGCCGGCTCGGCCAACCCGAACGGCGCGTCGAGCACCGGCTACTTCCGCTACAGCACGACCAGCCCGGTGTCGTGCAACGACACCTTCGGCACGCGCGCGCCGTCCACCGGAGGCACGACGCTCGGCGCCGGCTCGAGCGTGGTCGCGTACTCGCAGTCGCTCTCCGGTCTGATGGCGGGCGCGACGTACTACTACTGCGCGATCGCGACGAGCTCCGCCGGCACCGGCTTCGGCGCGGTGCTCTCGTTCACCACGACCGCCGCACCGACGGTGAGCACCGAGCTCGCGACGGCGATCTCGAGCACCGGCGCGACGCTGAACGGCTCGGCCAATCCGAACCTCGGCTCGGCGACCGGCTGGTTCCGCTACGCCACCACCTCACCCGGCGCGTGCAACGACACGTTCGGCACGCGCGCGCCGACCACCGCGGGCAGCGTGCTCGGCTCCGGCTCGAGCCCGGTGGCCTATGCGCGGATGCTGAGCGGCCTCTCGCCGGCGACGACCTACCACTACTGCGCGATCGCCTCCAATGCGGCGGGCACCAGCTTCGGCGCGGTGCTGTCGTTCACCACGCCGGCGGCACCGTCGGTGATGACCGATCTCGCGAACGGCGTCTCGAGCACCGGCGCGACGCTCCAGGGCGCCGCGAACCCCAACCTCGCGCCCGCGACCGGCTACTTCCGCTACGCGACGACGAGCCCGGGCGCGTGCAACGACACGTTCGGCACGCGCGCGCCGACCAGCGGCGGCAGCGCGCTCGGCGCCGGCACGAGCCCGGTGGCCTACTCCCAGACGCTGACCGGGCTCACGCCCGGCGCGACCTACTACTACTGCGCGATCGCGACGAGCGCGGCGGGCACCGGCTTCGGCGCGGTGCTGTCGTTCACGACGTCGGCGCCTCCCATCGTGACGACCGCGGCGGCGACGATGTCGTCGAGCACCGGCGCGACGCTCAACGGCTCGGCCAACCCGCGCGGCACCGCGACCACCGGCTGGTTCCGCTACGCGACGACGTCGCCCGGCACGTGCAACGACACGTTCGGCACCGCGACCGCCGGCAACGCGCTCGGCGCGGGCTCGAGCGCGGTCGCCTACGCGCAGGCGCTGACGGGCCTCGCGCCCGCGACGACCTACTACTTCTGCGCGATCGCCTCGAACGCGGTGGGCACGAGCTTCGGCGCGGTGCTCTCGTTCACGACGACGGCGCCGCCCTCGGTGACGAC
>JALYRN010000660.1 GCA_030855295.1 Myxococcota bacterium
GCGCGGGCGCGAGGCCGGCGTCGACCGGTGCTGCGGCAGCGCCGGCCCCCTGCTGGTACCAGGGGCGCGACGGATCGGTCGCCGGCACCTCGGGCTCGGCATCGTCGCTCGCGGGGCCGTCGGCCGAGCGCTCCGGCTCTTCCTCGACCGGCGCGGGCGTCGCGGTCCAGTCGGGAAGCCAGCGGATGCCGACGCCGACGAAGGGCGCGGTGAAGGAGTAGTCGCCGTTCCCGATGAAGACCGGATCGCCGGGCTGTCGCCCCGGCCCGGCGTCGGGCACGGGCGGCCGGATCGGGTTCGTCTGCGGGACCTGGCTGTTCCGGACCTGGCGCGCGAACAGGTGCGCGTAGCCGACCATCACGTCCGCCCAGAACCCGCCTTCGAGCCGCGCCGAGAAGCCGCCCGCCACCACGATCTTGTCGCTGTCGATCGTCAGCGGCGAGAGGTACTCGTCGTCGAACGCGCCGTTCTCCCAGTAGCCGCCGAGTCGGATCTGGAAGGTGCGGTCGATCGTGTACTCGCCGCCGAGGCGCACGCTGACGGTGTCGCGCATGTTGCGGGGGATCGACAGGGCGCCGACTTCGTAGTCGAGAAACCCGAGCGCGTCGACGATCCAGACGTCGCGCGGCTGCACCGAGACGTCGCGCTGGAACGACCACGTCTCCCACACGACGGCCGCCTCGACGCGCAGGTTCTCGATCGCGAGCAGCTCGACGCCGACCCGCAGCACCAGCGGGAAGTTCAGGTTGAGGTCGGCGGTGGTGTCGCGGCAGCCGTGATCGGGGCTCGCGGCGACCTCTTCGTCGGGGACCGACGCGCAGTCGCCAGCGCGCGAGCGCACGATCGCACCGTCGAACGCGGCGGCGCTCGGCGGGCGGACCTCGATCGACGCGGGTCCCGACAGAGAGAACGGCGTCGACATCGACGCGCCGATCCGCACCGGGCCGCGATCGGGGCGCCACGTGACGCCGAGCACGGCGCTCGCCGTGAAGATCGGCGCCAGCGTCATCTGCGCGACACCGTCGTAGTCGGGGTCCTCGGGGAACGTGCAGATCGCGCCCTCGCACGCGCTCATCGCGACGCGCGCCGCGAACGCGCCGGTGATCAGGTGCAGCCCGAGGCCGATCGACAGCTCGTCGGGGAGCGGCGTCCACGCGGCGCCGAGCGCGAGCGTCGCGATCACGCTGCCCTCCATCGAGAGCAGCGAGTACCGCTGCGGCGCGGGGTAGGGCATGCCGTCGACGGTCAGCGACTCCGGGTACTGCATCAGCGCCGCGTTCGGCGCGAAGATCCCGACGCCGAACGTGAAGTGCCTGTCGAGGCCGAGATCGAAGCTGACGCCGATCGTCGGGATCGGCAGCGGCGCGCTCTGACCGTTCACGGTCGGCATGGTGTTGCCGGCGCCGTCGATGCGAGTGAACGACACGTCGAGGAACGACAGCGTCGCGTCGACGAGGAGCTGCTCGCCGGAGAGGCCCAGGCCCGCGGGGTTGTACCAGAGCGCGCCGGGATCGTCGGCGCCCGCGACGAACGCGCCGCCGCGACCGAGGGGGCGTGTGCCGCGATCGAGCAGGTAGAAGCCGCCCGCGCGCGCGACCGAGGGCGCCAGGGAAAGAGAGACGGAAACGGCGAGCAGCGCCGCGGCGCCGCGCGCGGCGAGCGTCCGGTGCTTCAACGGATCTCGCGCTCCTGGACGACGTCGTAGAGACGCTCGAGCCCGCGCCGCTCGTCGAGCAGGAAGCTCTCGGTCTGCTCCATCGACGCCGCGTAGTCGTCCGCGACGAACGATCCGCCGGCGCCGGGCGTGACGCGGTTGATCTCTCCGATGACGTCGAGGATCTCCTCGAGCGGGGTGCGCTCGTCCTCGCCGTCGGCGAGGGACACCAGGTTCGAGAGCACGACGCGCAGCGTGTGCCGCGTGTCGAGGCGCTGCACCTCTCGCGTGAGGCCGAGCGCGTCGGTCGCGATGCTTCCGTCGATGTCGATCGCGCCATCGGGATCGCTGCCAGCGACCGCGTCGAGCGCGTCGGGCGCGAGCGCCTGCGAGAGCGCGTGCGCGATCGGGATCATGTTCTCGTCGTCCTCGAGCACCATCAGCAGATCGGCGCCGCCGTAGAGCGTCGACGCGAACGCATCGTTCGTCGACGCCTCGTCGACCAGATAGCCGATCAGCCGCGAGAGCGAGCCCTGGGCGTCGGGATCGTCCTGCACGCGATCGAGGAAGCGAACGAGCCCGGAAACCATCGGCGAGCGCAGCAGCTCGGCGAGGTCGGGCCCGAGCTGTCGCGACCACTCCTCGAGATCGCCGCGTGTGCGGTGCTCGTCGAGCCGCTCGCGGAGGAAGGGCAGGACCGTCAGGATGATCGCGCGCGCACGCTGGTTCTCGAGCACGTGCCCGCTGCCGAGGGGGCGCGTGCCGAGGAACTGCGACGCGAGGCTGCCGCGCGCCGAGCGCCACGAGTCGCGGCGGTCGGGCGCGGCCGCGAGATCGCGATCCATCGCGCGCATCGCGTCGAGCACCAGGAGCAGCGGGGTGACGGGCAGATCGCGCGAGCCGTCGTTGCGCGGGATGGTCGCGCGTCCGTCGCGCGTCGTGAGGCCGGGGTTGCGGGCGGGATCGATCAGCTCCTCGGCGAGCTCCGCGAGCACGCGGATGCCGTCGCGCCCCGGCTCCACCTCGATTGCGTCCATCACCTCGTTGATCGCCTGCATGCGCGCGACGACCCGGCCGTCGATGAACCCGTCGGCGACGTTCTCCTCGTAGCGGCGCCCGCCGCTCTGGTACGAGAAATTCGGTGCCGTGGGCGAGGTGCTCTGGGTGAGCCAGTGATCGGGCGTCGCCCAGTGCCGGTGCAGCGCGGTGATCAGCTGGCCGAAGCGGTACCGGCCCGTGTCCGAGTACTGGTACTCGGGGCGATGCAGCACCTCGAGCAGCGGGATCATCCCCTCGTAGAAGCCGGGCTGCTCCCACGCGAAGATGGTGCCCGGATAGGTGTCGATCACGTCGTTGCCGTGGCGGTCGATCACGCGCTCGAAGAGGTCGCCGCAGAAGTCGCAGTTCGGCTGGCCGGTCGCGGGGTCGGTGTCCATGCCCCAGTAGACGAGGCGGTTGAGCGCCTGCGGGGTCGGGCGGCGCGTGAGCCCGTCGATGCCGGAGGCCTGCTCGAGGAGATCGTCGACGTTCGCGATCCGCGTGTCATCGATCAACGAGACCAGCCCGTTCAAGAGGCCGTCGTTGATCTCGAGCTCGTAGCGCCCGAGGATCGCGAGCGCGTAGGCCTCCGCGACATTCGTGATGTCGAAGAGCTCGCACTCGTCGTAGCTGCCGAACAGCGGCCAGCGCACGCCGATGCCGAACACCTCGATGCGGAGCACTGCGCCGGCCTTGTTGCAGACGCGCACTCCGTCGAGCGCGTCGATCAGCGCGATCGATCGCTGGAAGAGGCTCTCGTTGCCGACGACGTCGGGCGCCCCGCGATCGACGCGCTCGTCGAGCGGGAACCCGAGCGGCGTGCCATTCGGATCGGCGGGGTCGTAGACGATCGGATCGCGGTGCCGCATCAGGCCGCCGTACACGGTGCCCAGCTGCGCCGAGCGGGGATCCGCGAACGCCCGCAGCGTCGCGTCGATCAGCCCGGGGTCCTGCGCGTACTCGATGGCGACGTCGATCAGGTCGTCCCAGAGCACGTTGGGCTGCTCGAGCTGGGCGTCGGGATAGGCATCCCCGCGGTCGATCATGTGCTCGGCGCCCGCGAGCAGATCCGCGGTCTCGCGCTCGTGATCGCGCAGCAGGATCTCGGTCAGCACCAGCGCACGATCGGTGGTGTCACGGTGCATCATCTCGGAGAGCGCGTGCACCACGTCGAAGAGCGAGCCGCGCTGGGTGTTCGGCCCGACGTACTCCAGCGTCGTGGCGCCGTACGTCTCGCGCAGCATGGTGTCGGGCCCGAGGATCGCGGGGATGCCGCGCGCGAGCTGGAGCGCCGTCGGCGAGGCGGGATCGAAGAGCGGTCCCGCCTCTCGCACGACGCCCGCGAGCATCGAGCGGTTCACGTCGACGTACTCGAACAGACGCGTGCCGTCGCCGCGCAGCGCGCGCCCCCCGAGATCGCGCGGCACGCCGATCTCGCCGCGCACGCGGAACGGTCGCGCCACCGAGAGCATCGCCCCGCCGGCGTCGACGAAGCGTCCCATCGAGTCGACGTCCGCGAGCCCGTCGCCGTCGACGTCGACGAAGGGCGCGACGATCGCGCCCGATGCCGGCAGCGCGAGCCCGCGCGAGTCGCGCATCAGCGCCCAGCGCGAGCCGCCGCCGGTCGCGGAGCCGAACGCGACGTCCTGCCGGAAGAGCAGCTCGCGCGTGAGCTCGAG
>JALYRN010000074.1 GCA_030855295.1 Myxococcota bacterium
CGTCGGCGCCCGCAGCCCGTCGGCGCTCGCCTCGGCCGGCCGCTCCTGTGCCCGCGCGACCGGCGCGATCACGATCGCGCCCGCGACGATCATCGCGATCGCGCGAGCCCCCGCCCTCATGCGGTCAGAGCCCCCCGCGCAGCGTCACGCACGGTCGCCCGACGATCGTCGCGATCTCGCCCTCGAGCTCGGCCGGGAGCGGCTGGGTCGACGCCGGTGTCGTCGTCGCCGAGGACGACGATCCTCTGGAACGAGTCGCTCATGCGCCGAGCCTACCCGCGATCACCCGTCGCGCCATCCGCGCGCGCGCCGCTCACGGCGTCCGCCCGAGCGCCGCGATCGGCACCGCCCATGCAGCAGCCGCCGAGCGCGAGCGAGCGCGTCAGGAACGCGACGAGCGGTGGCGGAGCGCGCATGACGCGAGCCGTGTCATGCGCGCGTCCCGCTCGCAATGCGCGCGCTAGACGCGCTCGATGATCGTCGCGATGCCCATCCCGCCGCCGATGCACAGCGTGATCAGCGCAGTCGCCAGGCCGCGCCGCTCGAGCTCGTCGACCGCGCTCTGCAGCAGCATCGCGCCGGTCGCGCCCAGCGGGTGCCCGAGCGCGATCGCGCCGCCGTTCACGTTCACCTTCGCGGGATCGATCTCGAGGTTCTTGATCGTCTGCAGCGGCACGACCGCGAACGCCTCGTTGATCTCCCAGAGGTCGATGTCCTTCGCGCTCATGCCGGCCTTCGCGAGCGCGCGCTGCGAGGCCGGCGTCGGCGCCGTCAGCATGATCACCGGCTCGGCGCCCGCCGTCGCCATCGCGCGGATCTTCGCGCGCGCCCGGAGGCCGTGCTTGGCGAGCGCCTGGTCGCTCGCGAGCAGCACCGCGCACGCGCCGTCGACGATGCCGCTCGAGTTGCCGGCGGTGTGCACGTGCTGGATCTCCTTCACGTGCGGGTAGCGAGCGAGCGCGATCTGATCGAGCGTCTCGCCGTTCGGTCCGACCGCCGCCGCGCCCATCATCGTGAACGCCGGGCCGAGCTTCGCGAGCGCGTCGATCGTCGCGCCGTGCCGCGGATACTCGTCGGCCTCGAGCAGCACCGCGCCGGTCTCGGGATCCTTTACCGCGAACAGCGCGCGCGCGAAGCGCCCTTCCTTCTGCGCGATCTCCGCCTTGTGCTGCGACGCGAGCGCGAAGCGATCGAGCTCCTCGCGCGAGAAGCCCTCGATCGTCGCGATCAGGTCGGCGCTGATGCCCTGCGGCACCTGGAAGAGGCGCTTGCGCAGCTGCGCGTTGTTGCCGTCGATGCCCGCCTCGTCCGAGCCCATCGGCACGCGCGACATGCTCTCGACGCCGCCCGCGATCACCAGGTCCTGGTGCCCGCTCGCGACGCCCATCGCCGCGAAGTTCACGGCCTGCAGCCCCGAGCCGCAGAAGCGATTGAGCGACACGCCCGTGATGTCGTCGGGCAGCCCGGCCGCGAGCACGGCGTTGCGCGCGATGCACGCGCCCTGCTCCTTCGCCTGCGAGACGGTGCCCATCACCACGTCGTCGATCGCGTTGCGATCGATCTTCGTGCGCGCGACCACCTCGTTCAGCGCCTGCGCGAGCAGCTCCTGCGGGTGCACCCCCGAGAGCGCGCCCTTGCCGATCTTCCCGCGCCCGCGCGGCGTCCGCGCGCCGTCGACGATCCATGCGTTGCCCATCCGAAGCCTCCGAGAAAATGAATCGCGATTCAGTCCCGCGGAGAATGTGGCGCGATGCGAGCGCGACGTAAAGGGGCACACTCCCGGGCGACGACACCGAGGTGTGATCTCTCAGAAGAGCTCCCAGCCGAGATCGAGCGTCACGGTGTGGAGCGCGCCGGCGGTCGACTCCTGGTCCGGCAGCGGGGTGGTGTGCCAGGTCGCGCTGACGATCATGCCGCTGCGATCGCCGGTGAGCTCGTTGGTCTCGGCGAACGCGATCAGCGCGACCCGCACATCGACGCCGAGATAGAAACCTTCCGCGGGGCCGAAGCAGAGCCGTCCGCCATCGCACGAGTCGCCAGCGAGGTAGTCGAGCGCGAGCGCGCCACCGAACTGGAAGAGGTCGAGCAGGGTGACGTCGAAGCCGAGACCGTTCGTCGTGGTGACGAGCCACACCGTGCGCACGGTGTCGTGATCCAGCGCCGCGCCCGCGACCCGCCCCTGGTAGTAGAGGGCGAAGAAGCGATCGAGCTGCACGCCGGCCCGGACGCTGCCGTGCATCGCGGCGCCGAGCCTCGCGTCGGCGTCCCACGCGAGGCCCCCGCCGACGTCGACGCCGAAGCGGAGGCGCGGTGGATCGATCGGCACGCTCTCCTGCGCGGACGCCGAGGCGGGCGCGAACGGGAGCACGACGAGGGCGAGAGCGAGGACGACCAGAGCACGCATGTCGCGCGACGGGAGCGAGGCTCGTGCCACGCCCCGCGCCGCGCGCGCTCACGTCACCATCCGCTGATCTTCGCGATCATGTACTTCATGACCTCGCTGGTGCCGCCGCCGATCCGGAACAGGCGGTTGTCGCGGAAGTAGCGCGAGACCCAGAGCTCCTCGAGGTAGCCCATGCCGCCGTGGAACTGCACGACCTGATCGGCGATCTCGCCCGACACGTCGCCGACGAAGAGCTTGCTCATCGCGATCAGCTTCGTCGTGTCGAACGAGATGTCGCCCTTGCGCACGTAGCGGTCGGTGTTGAACGAGTCGGCGGCCTTGTAGGTGAGCGCCTTGCCCGCCTCGGCCTTGGTGTAGAGATCCGCGAGCTTGTGCTGCCAGACCTCGCGCTTGATCAGCGGCTTGCCGAACACGTGCCGCTGGCGGCCCCACTCGAGCGAGCGATCGAGCGCGTGCATCGCGCCCGCGATCGCCGACGCGCTGCCGACGAGGCGCTCGCTCTGGAAGTTCTGCATGAGGTAGATGAACCCCATGTTCTCCTGGCCGAGCAGGTAGCGCTTGGGGACGCGGCAGTTGTCGAAGAAGAGCTCGGCGGTGTCGCTCGCCCAGTTGCCCATCTTGCTGAGCTTGCGGCTGACGCTGAAGCCCGGCGTGTCGGTCGGGAACAGGATGATCGAGATGCCGTGGTGCCCCGCGTCGGGGTTCGTCTTCACGAGCAGCGTGACGAAGTCGGCGCGCGTGCCGTTCGTGATGTACGTCTTGCTGCCGTTGATGACGTAGTCGCCGCCCTCGACGCGCGCGGTGGTGCGCAGGCCGGCGACGTCGCTGCCCGCGCCGGGCTCGCTCACGCCGAGCGCCGCGATGCGATCGCCGCGCAGGGCGGGCTCGAGGAACTCCTTCTTCTGCTCCGGCGTGCCGAGCTCGTTGATGCACGGCGTCGCCATGTCGCTCTGCACGAGCAGGCCCATAGTCACGCCCGCCGAGCCGCAGCGCACGAGCTCCTCGGCCTTCGCGATCGAGAACCAGTAGTCGCCGCCGCCGCCGCCGACGTCCTCGGGGTAGTGCGCGCCGAGGATGCCGAGCTGACCGGCCTTCTTGAACACCTCGTTCGGGAAGAGCTCGTCGCGCTCCCACTCCTCGGCGTGCGGGAGCAGCTCCTTCTCGGCGAACTGGCGGACCTGCTTGCGGAAGAGCTCGTGCTCCTCGGTGTACGGAGAGAACGTCACGTGTTGCACGCCTTCCTCGCGCTGCCCGCGCGCAGAATGAATGGCCATTCAGTTGGTAGCGGCTCGGCCCGGGAGGCGCAAGCGTGATCGTTCCCGCGCTGCAGAGCCGCAGGTAAACTCCCGGACGAGGGGAGCGCGTGCGGTCGTCATCCAGGAGCCGTTGGCTCGTCGTCGCGCTCGCGCTGGTCGGCTGCGGGAGCTGGCGTCCACCGGCGCGCGTCGATCCGCAGTACGCGGGCGCGATCCGATCACGCGACGTCGCGAACGGACGGCACACGTACCGAACGCTGTGCGCCGCGTGTCACCTCGGCCGCGTGAACCCCGAGGGCTACCACTGGACCGCGGCGCACATGCGGCACCAGATCCGCGAGGGCAACGCGCTGATGCCGCCGCTGCGGCCGGATCGCCTGTCCGACGAGCGCGTCGAGGCGGTGCTCGCGTACCTCAGCACGACCGGTGCGATCGACGGCGCGCTGCCTCCGCATCCCGACGAGTGGACCAGCGACACTGCGTGGGAAGAGGAGGCCACCCGCCCGAGCGCGCGCGTCGCCGAGCCGGAGGAGAGCGCGCCGCGCGTGATCGAGCCCTCCGACGAGACCGCCGCGAGCGTCGTCTTCGAGCTCGACGCGCCGCTGCGCTCCGAGGCGCGAGCGCTCGGCGAGCCCTGAGGCGCCTTGCGACGCTCGCCGCGTGGCCGTAGAGGTCTTCGAGATGGGCTGGCTCGCGCTCACGTTCCTTTCGGTCACGTCGCTGGAGATCTTCCTCCTCCTGCAGATCGGTGACTGGCTCGGCTTCTGGCCGACGCTGGCGTTCGTGCTCACGACCGCGATCGTCGGCGCGTACCTCGCAAAGCGCGAGGGGCTGCGGGTGTTCCGCGACTGGCAGCGTGCGCTCGCAGAGATGCGCATCCCCGAGGAGGGAATCACGTCGGGGCTGCTGGTGCTCGTGGGCGCCGTGCTGCTGTGCACGCCGGGCGTGCTCACGGACCTGACCGGCATCGCGCTGCTGATCCCGCCGGTCCGGCGCGTGGTCGCGCGCTTCCTCGAGACGCAGGTCAAGGCGCGGATGGAGAAGGGCGGCACCAGCAGCGTGTTCGACTTCCGCGTCGTCACGGCGCGCGGCGCGTACGGCCGGCGCCGCGTGGTCGACGTCGAGGGCGAGGTGATCGAGGATCGCGAGATCCGCGCGCGCGCGCCGATCGCCGAAGAAGACGTGATCGAGGGCGAGGTCGTCGACGCGCGCACGCGTCGGCTCGAGCCCGGCGAGTGAGCGCTTGAAGAGCGTCGCGATCTACTGCGGCTCTGCGAGCGGCGCGCGCGCGTCGTACGGAGAGTCCGCGCGCGCGCTCGGCGACGAGATCGCGCGGCGTGGCATGACGCTGGTGTACGGCGGCGCGAGCGTCGGGCTGATGGGCATCGTCGCGGACGCGGCGCTCGCGGCGGGCGGCGAGGTGATCGGCGTGATCCCGCAGCAGCTCGTGGATCGCGAGATCGCGCATCCCGGGCTCAGCGAGCTCGTCGTGGTGACGACGATGCACGAGCGGAAGGCGGCGATGAGCGCGCGCGCCGACGCGTTCATCGCGATGCCCGGCGGCTACGGCACGATGGACGAGCTCTTCGAGGCGCTCACGTGGTCGCAGCTCGGCATCCACCGCAAGGTGTGCGGGCTGCTCGACGTCGAGGGCTACTGGCAGCCGCTGGTGCGCTGGCTCGATCACGCGACGCGCGAGGGCTTCGTCCGCGCGCCGCACCGCGATCTGCTGATCTGCGACGCCAGGCCGGCGACGCTGCTCGACCGACTCGCGTCGATCAGCGGCGGGTAGTCGCGCGGCGTCGCGGCCGGCGGAGCCGCGCGCTCTCAGGCGCCGTCGGTGCGCGCGCGCTTCACCAGCGCGACCATCGCCTTGCGGACCTCGTCGCTGGTGGTCGCCGGCGCGTCGAATGCGATGCGCGCGGCCTTGGGGCCGTCGGGGGTGGTCGCGGCGAGCTCGAAGCCGTAGCGATCGACGGCGGTCATCGTCGCGGCGGTCGCGCTCGGGAGCGACGCGAGCACGCGCGCGTAGGCGAGCACGGCGTCGGCGTGATCGTCGTTCATGTGCGTGAGGATGCCAGCGGCTGCAGGCGCGAGCGGATCGGGCTCGGCGGCGCGGTACTCGTCGGCCGTGACCCACGACATGCGGCCGAAGCCGCCGACGTAGCGCAGCGCGATCGGATCGAGGCGGTAGAACGCGAAGTCGGAGAAGTCGACGTAGTACGAGGCGTCGGGCTGGGCGGCGAGGAAGGTCGCGCGCACCTCGGCGAGCTCGGGCGCGGGCACGACCCGGCAGTGACCGAGCAAGGTCACGCGGCCGACCGCGAGCGGCTGCGCGTGGCGCTCGAGCGGCTCGGTCAGCAGCATCGACGCGTCGGCGCGCCCGTCCAGGTTCTGCGTGTGCTCGGCCAGGCGCGAGAACAGCATCAGCGGTCGGCCGGCGGCGTCGATCGCGACCGTGACCAGCGAGCCGTAGGGAAAGCCCTCGGGGTCGCGCGCGATCGTCGCGAGGGTGCCCGAGCGCACGCCGGCGACCAGCGTGCGGCATCGCTCTGCGTGGCTGGGCGCGCGGGCGGACATCCGCGCGGTGTCGGCCGGCGTCGCGGTGCTGCCGTGATCGCGCGGCGCGCGCGTTCCGGAGTCGGTCATCGGGTCATTCCTCCGCCGCGACGTCGGGCGTCGAGGTTCGCTGCGCACCGTCGAGGTGCTCGCGGAAGAACGCGAGGATGCGCGCGTGCGCGTCGCGCGCGCTCTCCTCGTGATGTCCCGCGCGCATGGGGCCGATGCTGCCGAGGAAGCCCATCACGCCCGCGGGCGTGTGCGTGTAGAAGCTGTGGCCGGCCTCGGGATAGAGCTTCACGTCGTGCGGCACGCCGAGCTCCTCGAGGTTCTTGCGGAGGCGCGGCGCGAACTTCGCGAAGCTGAGATCGCGCCCGCCGAAGCTCGCGACGACCGGGCAGCTCGAGCTCATCGTCGCCGGCGCCTGGCCGTAGAACGGGGCGGCCACCTGGTAGCGACCGGTCATCGCGAGCACGAGCGCGAAGCCGCCGCCCATGCAGAATCCGATCACGCCGAGGCGTGACGCGTCGACCTCGGGGCGTGCCGCGAGCCAGCGACGCGCGGCCTCGAGATCATCGAGCGGCTGCCCCTTCTGCTGGGAGATCGCGCGCACCGCGCGCGCGATGCAGATCGGCTTCGGACCGCGATCGAAGAGATCGGGGATCAGCACGACGTATCCCTCGTTCGCGAGATCCTGCGCGACGCGCTTCATCTCGGGAACCAGGCCGAAGACCTCGTAGACCAGCAAGAGCGCGGGGCGGGGCTCGCCGTGCGCGATCGCAGGGAGCGTGAGCACGCCGGGCAGCTCGTGCCCATCGTCGCAGGGGAATCGGACGTCGATCTGCACGCGACGACGATAGCGCGATCGAACGGGGCACGCCCCATTCCGCGCGCGCGTTCAGAGCGGCGCGCGCGTGATGTTCTCCATCACCAGACGGTAGCCGAACCACCCGTTGTCGAGCTCGATGCGGCTCGGCGCGGGTGCGCTCGGATCAGGCGCGAGGCCGCCCTCGTAGGTGATGCGGATCACGCCCTCGCCGTCGGCCGCGGGGCGGCGGAAGGTGCGCTCCATCAGGCGCCCGTCCGCCCACGTGTCGACCATCGTCTCGGTCGTCTCGCCGATGTCGAGCGTCGACTCGTGCACGCCGTCGGGGAGCGGCTCGATGAGGCCGATCAGCCACGTGCGGTGCACGTCGATCAGCATGAAGTGGGCGGGGAAGGGGAGGTCGCGCGGGATCTGCGACTCGAAGCGCACGTCGTCGCCCTCCTGCGTGAGGGTGAACGCGCGCGCGCCGTGGGGCGCGAGGCCGACCATGACGAGCGTGTCGCCGCTCTTCTCGAGCAGCGCGCGGAACGTGTCGCTGCCCTCGGCGTGGATCGCGGTGATCTGGTGATCGATCGCGAGATCGGTCGGGTACGAGATGGGCGCGCGGAGCGGGCCCGAGTAGTCGCGCACCGGCGCGGGCGCGGCCGCCGGGCCACACGCGACCAGTGTCAGCAGGGTGAGACCGATGATCCAGCGCACGCCGCAGTGATAGGTGCCTGCGCGCGGGGGGCAAGCAGAGCGCGCTCAGTGTCGTGACCGCGGCGCGAGCAAGAGCGCGAGCGGGGCGAGCAAGAGCGCGAGCGCGACGCCGACCGAGGCCATCAGCCCCAGCGCGCGCATCGCGGGGTGCGAGCTCGCGGCGAGCAGCCCGAACGAGAGCACGGTGGTCGCGCATGCGACGGCGATGCCGACCATCGTCGTCGCGACGCCGCGCGGGTCGTTGCGCGACTCGAGCAGGAACACCGCGTAGTCCTCCGCCATCGAGAGCACGAGCAGCGCGCCGACGAGGTGCATCAGGTTCGCGGGCTCGCCGAGGAGCCCCAGCAGACCGAGGGTCGTCGCCGCGGCGAGCAGCGCGGGCACGATCGAGGCGATGCCCAGGCGCAGGCTGCGATAGCGACCCACGCACATCGCGAGCACGACGAGCAGGCCGATCGAGAGCAGCTCGGTCGTGCGCGTGCGAAACGTGCGGTAGGCCGCCGCCATGAATGCGCCCTGATCGAAGTAGTCCACGCCCTCGATCGCGGCGAGCCGATCGCGCAGCGCCGCGGGATCGCTGACGCCCTCGACGAAGCTCAGGTACGCGACGCGGTCGTCGCCGAGGCGCACGCGGAAGGGCCGCACCAGATCGGCGATCGGGCTCGCGGCGAGATCCTCCCAGCGCAGCGGCTCGGCGGCGGGCGCGGCGAGCGACGCGCCGAAGGGACCGAACATCTCGGAGGCGAAGCCCTCGGCCTCGAGCGCGGCGAGCATGCGATCGGCGACCGCGGGCGACTCCGAGACGGCGCGCTGCACGTCGCGCTGCGTCTGGGCCGAGCGCAGGAAGGGATGCACCGAGCGGAACGTGCGCACGACGCCGTCGGCGCGGGCCGACTCGAGGGCGCGGTGTGCCGCGTCGCTGCGCGCGAGGGCCTCCTCGTCGTCGGCGCCGATCGCGATCACGAAGCGGCCGGCGTCTCCCTGGGCGACGCGCGCGCGGACGGCGGCGTCTTCCGCGAGCATCGCGGGATCGGCGTGGTTGAGCGCGCGGATGTCGTCGATCCACTCGAGCTGCGGCACGCCGATCGCGACGACGACGAGCGCGGCGAGCGGCAGCAGCAGGAAGGGCCCGCGCCGCTTCTGGATCAGCGACCAGAGGCGCGCGGCTCCGTCGGCGGCGGCGCGCGCGGTGCGCGGGGCCTGCACGCGATCGGGCATCCACGGCGGCACCATCAGGCGCGTCGCGAAGAGCGCGACCGTCACGCCGACGGCCGCGAAGAGCGCCATCTCGCGCATGCCGGGGAACGACGTCCAGCCCAGGCCCGCGAGACCGGCGATGGTCGTGCCGGCGCCGAGCGCGAGACCGGGCCAGAGCTTGCGCATCGTCGCGCTCGGGCCCGCGGGATCGGGCTCGAGCACGTGGTGGTTCACGTAGTGCGCGACGTAGTCGATGCCGACGCCGAGCAGCGAGGAGCCGAACGCGAACGTGATCCCGTGCACGGCGCCGAAGGCGAGGCGGCATGCGGCGGTCGCGGCGATCGTACCGGCCACCAGCGGGACTGCGCCGAGCAGGAGGAAGCGCGGGCCGCGGTAGAGGAACAAGAAGAGGAGCACCAC
The DNA here is from genome assembly GCA_030855295.1 of Myxococcota bacterium. Classification (GTDB taxonomy): domain Bacteria; phylum Myxococcota_A; class Polyangia; order Polyangiales; family Sandaracinaceae; genus Sandaracinus. Next base: position 9,362 of record JALYRN010000074.1, read on the forward strand.
GCCGATCGTCGAGATCGTCGAGATGCGCTGGACGTCGCCGCGGATCTCGGACTCGGCGCGGCGCGCGAAGCGGTGCATGCCGGACTGCTGGAAGCGAAGGTCGCCGTCGCGCGCGGCGTTCACCTCCGCGGTCGTGTCGTCGATTGCGTCGAGGAGCGGCGCGATGCGCTGCGTCTCGAACATCGACGCCTCGCTCGCGAGCAGGACGAGGGCCCAGCCGTCCTCGGTGACGAGCTGTCCGTCCACGACGCGAGGGCCGCCCGCGCTGGTGCCCTGCAGGCCACGCAGGTGATCGAGGAAGCCGAGCAGCGGATCCTCCTGCGCGACGCGTCGTACGAGGATCGCGGTCGGGCCGGTGACCTCGCGCTGGAGGCGTCGGGCCGCGTCGCGCAGGGCCTCGTCCTCGAGGCGGGCCCGTGCGCCCTCGGCGTCGTCGGCGAAGAAGGCGTAGCGTCGCGCGAAGTAGAGATCGTAGAACGCGCGGTCGATCTCTTCGGGTGGACCGCTGCGCACCCATGCGACGCCTTCGATGTGTTGCAGGCGTTCGGCGAGCGCGCGTGCGCCTTCGATCGCGCGGGTCTCGTCGTCGGCGCCGACCGCGATCACGATCGTCCGCGACAGCTCGGAGTCGAGCACCTCGCGGGCGATCGTCGCGAGCTCGCGCTCGTCCGTCGCCGGGATGAACTCCGTGATGTCGTGCCGGATCGGCAGCCCCCAGAACGTCCAGGCCCCGACCGCGCCGAGCACCACCGCCAACGCGACCGACACCAGCCGTCCCCAGCGCCTCTCCCGAGCGCGATCGTCCTCCGTCCTCAAGACGCCGCGATGATGGAACCTCCCGCCCCCTCACGCACGGGGGACAGGATCGCGGCCGTAACTACGCGGAATCACGAAGGTCCTGCGGGCAGTCGTACAAACTGTCGTTTTTCCCTCGGCTTCTGCACGCCCGCCCGGAAACGCAGGGGTTTGCGACAGTTTGTACGACTGTCCGCAGGAACCCCGCAATTACAAGCGGTTACGGGCGCGATCCTGTCCCCCGGTCTCCACCGGTCGGCCGCGGGGTCAGTCGAGGGTGAAGAGGCGGGCGGATTCGGCGGGGGTGTAGCGGCGGGTGGTGTCGACGTTGGAGAAGGTGGTGGTGGTGGTGTCGCCGCTGGTCTCGGTCATGAGCATGGTGCGGAGGGTGGTGGCCTCGCCCTCGAAGCGGATCTCGCGCAGGAAGCGGTCGAGGGGGGCGCTGCTCGGCGTCAGGACCAGCGTCCACCGCGCGCCCTCGCCAGGCGTGTACTGCACACGGTAGGCGCGCTCGAGCGCGGCGCGATCGCCGCCGAGCAGCTGCGAGAAGGTGTCGACGAAGCTGCGCACCACCGGCTGCGCCGCGAGGTCGATCCGCTCGGTGCGGCCCCCCTCGCGCATCCGCAGCTCGTCGCCGTCGATCAACACGATCTGCGCGTTCGGTCGCGTGATGCGCCGCACCAGCCGCCCCGGACGCGCGTAGTGCACCGTGCCCTCGCTGATCGCCGGCATCCGCAGCAGCGCGATCCGCTTCTCCTCACGGAAGCGCAGCTCCATGCCGTGCACGCCGCGGAACTGCGCGAGCAGCTCGTCGAGCGTCGGCGCGCGCTGCGCTTGCACCGACGATGCCGCGCCGATCGCGATCACGATGACGATCGCGATCGCGCTACCCAGACGAACCAGAGATGCGCTCCAAGATCTCACGCGGTGTCTCCAAGAGCATCTCGCCGTCCGGCCGCGTCGTGACGAGGATGGTCGTCCCCCGCGCCGCGCGCCGGCCCGTCTTCTTGCTCGTGATCTCGTACGCGATCCCGATGCGCGGGTCGCGCTCGCAGAACCAGGCCTTCACCGTGAACTGCTCGCCGTACCGCAGCGGCGCCACGTGCCGCGCGCGCGTCTCGATGACGTACCAATGGAACCCCATCCCCACGAGATCCGGCGCGTCGACGCGATGCTTCCGCTGCAGCGCCTGACGCGCGATCTCGAAATACTTGTAGTAGTGCCCGTGCCACGCGACGTGCAGCGGATCGACGTCGTGGAACGGAACCTCGAGCTCGACCACCGCGCAGTCCTCGGGCGGCTTCGCCCGCAGCGCGCGCTCCGCCGCTCGCTCCCCCTCCGAGCTGCTCACGCCCGCGCCTCTTCGATCGACCACTCGATCTCGCCGATCGGCAGCTCGCCCGCCCGGTACATCTCCAGCACCGCGCGGATGTCGACGTCCATCCGCCGATCCGCGTCGTTCGTCGGCACCACGCGCCGCACCGCGTCGCGCATCGCCACGCTCGCCGGATGACACTGCCGCGAGCCCCGCAGGTCCACCGCCTGACACACCGTGAGCAGGTGGATCGCCGCCACGGTCTCCGTCAGATCCAGCACCCGCGTGCACTCCCGCGCCGAGATCGTCCCCATCGACACCTTGTCCTGGTTGTACGACTCGGTGCTCCGGCTGAAGACGCTCGCGGGCATCGACATCTTCAACGCCTCCGCCGCGAGCGCGCTCGCCGAGATCTCCATCGCCTTGAAGCCGTGGTGCGTCGGACGATCGATCCCCGTGCGCGCCACCAGGTTCGCCGGCAGCCCCGCGTTGGTCGCGGGGTTGCACATCATGCCGACCTGACGGTCCAGCAGGTCGGCGCAGTTCGCGACGACATTCTTCATCGTGTCGGTCACGAGGCACGCGTGACCGCCGTAGAAGTTCCCGCCGTGCATCACGCGCCCCTCGGGCGCCGTGCTCGAGTACCCCTCGATGATCGGGTTGTCGTTCACCCCGTTGATCTCGGTCTCGAGCATCCGCCGCATCCACGGCAGACAATCCAAGATCAGCCCGATCACGTGCGGCGCGCAGCGCACCGAGTAGCGATCCTGCACGCGCGCCGGCGTGTTGTGGTGGTGCACGCCCGCGCGGATCCACCGCGCCGCCTGCCGCTGCCCGGGATGGTTCTTCAGCTCGAAGATCCGATCGTCGAAGTGATCGGGCACGCCGTGCAGCACGTCCGACGCCATCGCGCTCAGCGTGCACGCGAGCCGCGCGAACCGCAGCGACCGGCTCCACCCGAGACACCCGAGCGCGCTCATCACGCTCGTCCCGTTCATGATCCCCAGCGACTCCTTGGGCCGCAGGTTCATCGGCTCCATCCCGAGCGCCGCGAGCGCCTCGGGCGCCGTGACCATCTTCCCGTTCAGCCACGCCTCGCGCTCGCCGACCAGCAGCGCGCCGACGTAGCTCAGCGGCGTCAGATCCCCGCTCGCCCCGACGCTGCCCTCCTCGGGGATCGCCGGCACGCACCCGCGCGCGACCAGCTCGCACATGCGCTCGAGCAGCTCCAGCCGGATGCCGCTGTAGCCCTGCGCCAGCGAGTTCGTGCGCACCGCCATGATCGCGGCCGCCTGCTCGTCCCCGAAGATCGCGCCGGTCCCGCACCCGTGATAGCGCACCAGGTTGAGCGGCATCTCCTCCGCGACCTCGACCGGCACGTGGAACTCGACCGACGCGCCGAACCCGGTCGTCACCCCGTAGATCGTGCGCGCGCCCGCGAGCGCGTCGTCGATCAGCTTGCGGCTCTGCGCGATCCGCTCGCGCACCTCGGGATCGGGATCGATCGCCGGCACCGCGCGCTTCTCCGCGATCGCGCAGACCTTCTCGATCGTCATCGGCTCGCGGCCGAGCAGGATCGTCGTCGTCGGCGTAGGCGGCATTCGCTTTCAGCGCTCCCAGAAGTCGTAGAAATTGAACCAGTTGTCCGGCGCGACCTTGCAGAAGTGCTCGAGCCGCGTCGCGTACTGCTGCGCGTACCGCGCGAGCGCCGCCTGCCGCTCCTTGCGCGGCAGCTCGATCGTCTCCGCGAACGGCTCGCAGTAGAGATCATATCGCCGCCCGCCGCGATAGAGCCCGAACGTCATGTAGACCGGGCACTTCAGCATCGATGCCAGCAGGTACGGCCCGGTCGGCAGCCGCGCCGAGCCCCCGAGGAAGTCCGCGCTGACCGTGCGCGAGTCCCCGCCGTCGGCGGCGTTCGGCGGCACGCGGTCGGCGAGGATCGCGACGATCGCGCCGCCCTCGATCAGCTCCTTGATGCGCAGCATGAAGTCGATGCCCTCGCCCATCTGGAGCAGCTTCGCGTTCTTGCCCGGATCGATCTGCTCGAGCGCCTCGTTGATGCGCCGCGCGTTCTTCGTGTAGACGACCGCGTAGAGCGGCAGCGACTCGACCTCGCTCTGCGCGCGCATCGCGTAGAAGCTTCCGAGGTGCGCGCCCAGCAGGATCGCGCCGCGCTTGCCGTCGCGCAGCGCCGCGAGGTGATGGTGCCCGTTGGTCGTGACGCGGAAGTGGTGCGTCTTGCCCGCGACCAGGAAGAACGCGTCGAGCGTCGTCTCGGCGAAGCGCAGGATCTGCCGATAGACCTCGCCCTTCGTCGGCTCGCGCCCGTGCACGCGCCGCAGGTACTCGCGCGCGCTGCGTCGCGCCTTCGCCGCGAACAGCCAGTAGTAGAACGCGACCACGCGCGCGATGACGCGCCCGAAGGTGCGCCCCATCACCGTCGCGATGAAGACCGCCGTGCGGATCGCGAGCACCGAGCCCTGCTCGCCGACGTCGGTCCAGCCGGCCCGCGGCGAGCCCGTGCGCTCCTCCGCGCGTGCCGCCTCGTCTGCGCGCACCTCGCTCATGCGTCGTCGTTCGCGTCGCTGGAGATCCGCGCGATGGCCGGGGTGCCGG
>JALYRN010000661.1 GCA_030855295.1 Myxococcota bacterium
CGACGAAGCCGCGCGGCTCGACGAGCTCGCCGCCGGCATCGCCGCGCACCCGCAACCGACGTTCGAGGCGCTGCTCGCGAAGATCGCCCGCCGCGGCGACACCGCGTGAACGGCTCGACGCCGCGCCGGCGGCGTCTCCCGCGCGCGTGCCGTCCGTGTGCATGCCGCTGCGTCCGTCGTGGGTGAGCGCGGGGCGCGCCTCTCTCGGGCCGTGCCGGCAAGGACTTTGCTCTACGGTGGCCTCGGGCGTCCGCGCAGCGCGCGGCACACCCAGGCTCAGTTCTCTCGGAGGCTTTCTCATGCAGATGGATGCTTGCTCTTCTTGTCGAGGATTCGTCCCCTCGGGCGCGGCGTCGTGCCCATGCTGTGGGGTCGTCGCGGGTCGCGCCTCACCTCGCGCTCGTGCGCTGCGCGGTGCGCTCGCGCTCGCCGGCGGCTCGCTCTTCGCGGTGACGCTGAGCGCCTGCTACGGCGGCGGCATCTACCCCGAGGACTACTACGACGCGGGCTCGGACGCCGAGGCCGCGCTCTGCGATGACTTCTCGAACGATCTCGACGACGACGCGCACTGCGGCGCGGCCGACTGCGACGAGACCGATCCCGATCGCAACACCAGCGCGCTCGACGTGCCGGGCGACGGAATCGATCAGGACTGCAGCGGCAACGACGCTACGGAGTGACGATGTCAGGTCTATCCCGCCGCCGCCTCGACGTCGTGCGCTCGGAGCTCCACCCGCGCTACGTGGTGTGGGAGCTGACGCTCCGCTGTGATCACGCGTGCACGCACTGCGGCTCTCGCGCCGGCGTCGCACGCGAGATCGAGCTCACGACCGAGCAGGCGCTGGCGGTGGTGGATCAGCTCGCCGCGATGGGCACCCGAGAGGTGGTGCTCATCGGCGGCGAGGCCTACCTGCACGAGGGCTTCTTCGACATCGTCGGCGCGCTCGCGGCGCGCGACATCTCGACCGTGATGACGACCGGCGGGCGCGCGCTCGATGGCGCGATGGCCGTGCGGCTGCGCGATGCGGGCATGAGCCGAGTGTCGGTCAGCGTCGATGGGCTCGAGGAGACGCACGATCGCATGCGCGCCCGCCGCGGCAGCTTCCGCGATGCGCTGCGTGCGCTGCAGGCGATCGGAGATGCGGGCCTCGGCGTCCAGGCGAACACCAACTTCAATCGGCTCAACGAGGGGGATCTCGAGCCGCTCGCAGACGTGCTCCGCGACGCGGGCGTCAAGGCGTGGCAGGTCCAGCTCACGTCGCCGCTCGGGCGCGCCGCGGATCGCCCCGACATGCTGCTGCAGCCCTACGAGCTGCTCGAGCTCCTCCCCCGGATCGCGGCGATCAAGGCGCGCGGCTTCCGCGACGGGATGCTGCTCATGCCGGGCAACAACCTCGGCTACTTCGGCCCCGAGGAGGCGCTCCTGCGCTCGCCGTTCGAGGGTGGCGCCGATCACTTCCGCGGCTGTCAGGCAGGGCGCTTCGTGATGGGCATCGAGTCCGACGGAGCCGTGAAGGGATGCCCCTCGCTCCAGAGCGCGAGCTACGTCGGCGGCACGCTGCGCGAGCGCTCGATGAAGGAGATCTGGGACGAGTCTCCCGAGCTCGCGTTCGCCCGCGCGCGCACGCCCGAGCAAGACCTCTGGGGCTTCTGCGCGAGCTGCCCCTACGCCGCGACGTGCATGGGCGGCTGCTCGTTCACCGCGCACTCGTTCTTCGGCCGCCCCGGCAACAACCCCTACTGCCACTTCCGCGCGATCTCGCATCGCCGCCGGGGCCTTCGCGAGCGGCTGGTCGCGACCGACGCCGCGAGCGGTCGTCCCTTCGACCACGGCCTCTTCGAGGTGGTCGTCGAGCCCTGGGACGCGCCGCTGCCGGTCGTCGACCGACGCCCCGAGCAGCTCGTGCGGCTCGGTCGTCGGCCGCGGCGCCCCGATCCCGCAGAGCTCGATCCGTCGTGAGCTCGATCGCCCGCGCGGGTCCTCTTCGGCGACCAACAGGAACCGAGCACGTCACCGGCTCGCGGCGCAGCGCTCACGCGAGCCGGATCCAGGTCGCGAGCGCGATCGCGAGCACGCGGCCTTCGGACGTCGCGAGCGCGGTGCCGCAGCGCGCCTTGCGCCCTTCGATGCCGAGCGACCATCCGACGACGACGTGCGGGCCTGCGCCGATCGGCGCGCGGATCTCCGCGGCGAGCTCGCCCAGCAGCATCGGGACCATGCGTGCGCCGACGATCGCGAAGTATCCCGGGCAGTCGAGCGCGGACCAGACGATCTCCGGTCGCAAGCGTCCTTCCTCGTCGAGCAGATCAGGGCTCGGCTCGAAGGGCGCGGCCACGATGCCGTCGCCGATCGGTCCGGCGAAGATGCGCAGGCCATCGCCGGGAGCGCGGGCGGGGCCGCACACGAAGCAGCCCGCGAAGGGATGGCTCTGCTCGTCGAGACCGATGTAGCCGCGGCTCGCCTCGCGCGCGCGCTCGAGATCGGGAATCGCGGGCAGCGCTACGTCGAGCGAGGCAGGCGCGCCGGTGGCGACGAGCCCGTCTCCCTCGAGCAAGCGCGCGCCACCGTCGGCTCGCTCGAGCTGCAGCGCACGCTCCAGCGGCGGCGGACGGTGCAAGCGCACGCGCGCCGGGCCGTCGATGGCGCGCGCCACGCAGCCGCACACGTACCCGCCGTTGCCGGAGTCGGGCGGACCGCGGAAGCGCGATGTGATCACGAGCTCGCTCATGCGTGGAGCATGACGCCGGTGGGTCGCCGCGAACACTCTTCGGGTCGCGGCCCCCGCGGCCGCGGCCGAGTACGATGCGCAGGTGAGCCTCTTCCCCGTCGCGCCCGAGCTCCGCGTGCGCCTGCCCGCCGCCGTGCACGCGGGCACAGCGATCGTCGCCGAGATCTCCATCGAGGCGCGCGAGGCCGTGCGTGTGGAGTGGATCGACGCCCAGCTCGAGTGCACCGATCAGTGGTCGATCGGCAGCGGCAAGAGTCACGTGTCGCGCCGCGAGACGCTGCTCTCGCTGCGCGCGCGCGTCTTCGACGGCGACGAGCTCACGCCGGGCACCCACCTGCTCCGCGCGCGCTTCGAGCTGCCGGCCTCGCTCCCGCCGTCGTTCGCGCATGCGTGGGTGAAGACCGAGACGCTGATCCAGGTGCGCGCGTCGATCCCGTGGTGGCCCGACGCCGTGCGCTCGTTCGTCGTTCCGCTGCGCGCGCGCTCGCGACCGGCGGTGCCGGTGCCATACCGCGGCACGAATCAGGAGAGCGGACGCGACAGGCCGCGCATCGAGCTGTCGCTCGCCTCGAGCCACCTCGCCGCGCGCGGCGTGCTGAGCGGCGCCGTCGCGTTCTTCCACCACGACGCGTCGGTCGTGCGCGGCGCGTACCTCGCGCTCGAGGCGCACACGCGCCTGCGCGCGCGCGGAGGTCGCGACCACGTCCGACAGGCGGTGGCGTACACCGTCGCGCTGCCGCCCGAGCTGCCGGTCGACGGCACGCCCGTGCCCTTCCGGTTCCGCCTGCCCGACGACGTCGCGCCGAATTTCGCGTCGCGCGCCTCGGCGCTCGAGTGGCGCCTCGTCGTGCAGGGCGCTCGCCTCTTCGGCACCACGACGTGGCTCTCGGTCCCGGTCACGGTCGTCGAGTCGAGCGAGCTCGACGCGTCGGTGGCCGCGCTCGAGCTCCCGACCATCGGCGACGCCCGGCTCGAGGCCGTGCTCGAGCACACCGCGGGCGCGCTCGGCCTCTCGGTGCGCGACGGCTGCCTCATCGGCGAGCGCGGAGCGGTCGGCGTCCGGATCACGCGCACGATCCGCTCGGCGCTCGGGAACGTGCTGGTCGCCGAGCTCGCGCTGCCGCGGCTCGGGCTCGGGCTGTCGATCACACGCGCGCGCATGCTGCCGCAGCTCCTGCAGGGCGACATCGAGGTCGGTCGGCCCGCGTTCGACGCGGCGTACCGCGTCACCGCGCGCGACCCTGCGCAAGCGCGCGCGCTGCTCGGCGAGCTCGCGGAGGTGCTCGGCGACACCGCGATCGTGCAGCTCGACGACGAGCGCGCGGTGCTCGAGCAGGCCGATCCCTCGCTCGACGAGGCCTCGCTCGATCGGTTCACGCGCCGCGCGCTCGCGCTCGCGCAGGCGCTCGACGCCGCGATCCCGACCATCGTGCCGCCGAGCGGCGTCGACGTCGATCGCGACGCATGGGCCGAGATCGCGCGGACGCTCGGGGGTCCTTTCGTCGCGGGCGATCTCTCGGTGTGCGGGAGCTCGGGCGCGAGCGAGGTCGCGATCGAGACGCGCTTCGATCGCCAGGGGCGCGCGACCGATCACGCGCTGCGGGTCCGGCCCGCCCCCGCGCTCCCCGCCGACCTCGCG
>JALYRN010000075.1 GCA_030855295.1 Myxococcota bacterium
GGGTCGCGCTCGGCGACGATGCGGGCGCCGCGGTCGAGGCGTCGGACACCCCGTCGGCGCCGAGGGTGCGCGCCGCCGCAGCGACCTCGCGCTCGGTCGACGGAGAGGCCGAGGTCCCCCCGTGCGCCGCCGCGAGCGCCTCGGACGTACAGCCGCCCGCGAGCACCAGACAAGCGAGCACGAGAGACGCGGTCGAACGATTGGAATGGCTCATCAGGGCGCGCTTTCTAGCGGCTCATTTTTGATTCGCCACTCGGAATATCCGAGGGTTTGTCGCGAAAAACCTACCTTTCCCCCGTGCACATCACGACTCCCCCGAGCGCGACTGACACGGTCGATCGCCTTCCTCCCGCATTGCGACGAGCGGGGTGAGACATGCGTGATGCGTGGCGCGCCACGCGCGCTCGAGCCCGCGATCGACTTTTTTTCGCACCCCTCCCGCGAAGCAGCGGGAGCCCCGCCGTCAGCGCTCGGTGCGGACGTCGAGCTCGACGTGCCAGCGCTCGCCGTCGCGCGCGATCGCCTCGAGGTGGAGCGTGCCGACCTCCGTCACCGACGCGCGCAGCCGCACCGGCACGAGGTCGCCGGGGGTGCGGCCCTCGCTCGTCAGCTCGGCCTCGATGCGCGGCAGCTCCTCGAGCTCGCCCTGCCAGCGCTCGATCATCGTGCCCGGCTCGTCGTCGCGGCGGACGCTCGAGCCGAAGAAGCGGAACGACACCGGCTCGCCGACCACCAGCGCGAGCTCCTGCGGCGCGGCGGGGGCCTCGGTGCCCTCCTCCATCCCGAACGGCGCGACGCAGAGCGCGCTCACCGGCGGCTCCATCCCCGGCACCGCAGGCATCGCAGCCTCGATCCCGACGTAGTAGCTCTTCGCGGTGCCGCCGCGGATGCGCACGCCGCGCCCGCGGCGAACGTACGCGTAGTACGCCGCGCCGCGCGCCACCGCGAGATCGAGATCCGCGCCCTCGAGCACGCGCGCTGCCGGCGCTCCGTCCTTCTCGAGCCACGCGTTGAGCACCTCGACGATCCGCGTCGCGAGCAGCGGCGACTTGAGCACGCCGCCGTTGAAGAGCACCGCGGTCGGATGCAGGAAGCTCGCGCCCGCCGGCGGAGCGAAGCCCTCGAGCGCCGACGTCGCCGCGATCTGTCGTCCGAGGAACGACGCGAGGTGACGCGTGACGCCGGGATCTTGCGCGTACGGCAGACCGATCTGCGTCAGCGCGCCGCGCGCGCGCATCTGCGGCCGCGCGCTCGCATCGATGATCGGGAAGAAGCCCTCGACGAGCACCTTCGTGACCTCGTCGCGCGTCAGCTCGGTGCGCAGCGAGCCGCCGATCAGCTTGCTGCCGCGGCTCGGCACCACGATCGCGACGCTGTCCGCGGACGCCTTCGCCGCCGCGCCCTTGCCCTTCTTGCCGGCCGCGGGCTCGCTCACGGTCTCGCCCGCGAGCAGCTCCTCCTTCGCACTGCGGCACGCGTGCGTCAGCGCCGTCAGCTGCCAGTGATCGAGCGTGTGCCCCTCGGCCTCGAGCTTCATGCGCACGACGTGCGCGAGCGCGAGATCCATGTTGTCGCCGCCGAGCAGGATGTGCTCGCCCACCGCGACGCGATGCAGCTCGAGCGAGCCCTCCTTCTCGAGCACCGCGATCAGCGAGAAGTCGGTGGTGCCGCCGCCGAGATCGACGACGAGGATCACGTCGCCGACCTTGACGTCCTGCCGCCACTGCCCGCCCTTGCGCTGGATCCACGAGTAGAGCGCTGACTGCGGCTCCTCGAGCAGCACCGCGCCGCCGAGACCGGCCTCCCGCGCCGCCTCCGCCGTCAGCTCTCGCGCCGCCGGATCGAACGACGCCGGCACCGTGATCACGACGTCCTGATCTTCGATCGGCGCCTCGGGATGCTTCGCGTTCCACGCATCGCGGAGGTGCTCGAGATAGAGGATCGACGCCTGCAGCGGCGAGACGCGCGGCACGTCGCCCGCCTCCGCGGGAAGCCCCGCCGGAAGGATCGCGGCGCGCCGATCGACGCCGGGATGACAGAGCCAGCTCTTCGCGCTCGACACCAGCCGGATCGGCGTCTTGCTCCCGAGCACGCGCGCGAGCTCACCGACGCAGAACGGCGGCTCGGCGCTCCACGGCAGCGACAGCGCGCCCGGCCCGAGCTCCCCCGCGTGCGGCAGGTAGAGGAACGACGGCAGCAGCGGCAGGGTGTCGACCTGCGCGGGCGCGATCGCCTGCGGCACCTCGAGCACGTGCTGCGCGACCTGCTCGCCCTCGCTGAGATCCAGCTCGACGTACGAGAGCGCCGAGTGCGTCGTGCCGAGATCGATCCCGATCGCGTACGTCGCTGCTTCCTTGCCGCTCACAGCTCGACCTCCGCCGCTGCGATCACGCGCGCGTCGTGCCCTTCGGCCATCTTCGGGAGCTTCACTTCCGTCGCGCGCCAGCCGCGGTGCGCGACCGTGCCGGTGAACGGCGGCTCGCCCGTGACGTTGCCGGTCAGGCGGATCGACTTCGCGTCGTAGCCCTTCGCGAGCGTCACCTTCGCGCCCTCGTCCTCGCTGCGGATCGGCTCCATCGGCACGTGCTCGCGAAGCGCCTTCCGACAGCCCTCGTGCACCACGCGCGCGGCCGCGCCGATCTGCGCGTCGGCGAACGTCGCGACGTCCTCCTCGAGGAAATCGACGAAGCGCCCTTCTCGCTGCAGCAGCGAGAGGAGCTGCAGCGCCGCGTCCGGGGTGGCCTCGCGCAGCACCGGCGCGGGCGCTTCCTTCTTCTTCTTCACCGGCTCGGGCGTGGGCTCGGGCTCGGGCGGCGGCGGCAGCGCGGGCCTGCCCTCGCGGAGACGCGCCACGCCGGCCGCGAAGTCCGGATCGAAGATCGTCCGGAAGTACGCGACCCACGCGAGAAAGAAGAGGCGGACGAAGAGGCCAGGCGCCTCGGCCGGCGGCGTCGGTGTCGTCTCGTGGGGCGGCATGCGGCCGCTCACTTAGCACGAAGATCGCGCGCGATCCGAGCCTGCGCGGGGCGCGATCGAGGGTCTCTCTTCGCGATTCGAGCCCGATCGGCGGCGACCCCCTTTTCGATCGACCCTGCCCGGGCCCATGATGGAGGCATGACGCACCGGGACGAGCTGTTGGCGCTCCAGGCGCGCGTGGAAGCCCAGGCGCGCGAGATCGACGACGCCCAGTCGGAGATCTCGCTGCTCCGCGCGGCGCACGCGCAGAAGACGCGGGAGGTCGCGACGCTCCGTCGCACCCTCGGCGAACGACACGAGGGCGACCTCGACGAGACGGGGGCGCCGCGCGGCTACGGGCCGGACGGACCCGACGATCCGACCCCGCAGCGACGCTCGTTCGGCTTCGCGGCGGCGATGATCGGCGGGGTCGCGCTCGCGAGCACGATGATGATCGCGGCCGGCGGGCCCTGCGGCGCGCATCGGAGCCGCGCGCACCTGCCGCCGATGGTGCAGACCTTCGAGCGGGTCGGTCACGTCGTGGAGGGCAGCGATCCCGCGATCGCGCAGCCCGGCGAGGTGTGCACCGTGCGGCGTGAGCCGGCGATCGGCGGTGGTGGCCTCGACTGTCGCATCGAGATCCGCTGCGGCGAGCACACGATCTACGGCGCGTCGCCGGAGAGCGGCTACGTGCGCTGCGCCGGGCGCCAGGTGATCCGCGATAGCCAGTTCACGGCGCGCGACGGCGATCCCGCGATGGAGCTCGACCTGCGGCACGGGCGCGTGGTCGTCGAGGAGCAGCTCGGGCTCGGCACCCAGCGCGTCGAGATCGCGCTCTCCGGCTTCGGCGAGCAGTAGCAGCGGCGTCGATCTACGGTCTGCGGGCCCCGCGCATGGGGCCGGTGGAACCCACGAGAGCGCTGGAGACGCCCGTAGATCCTCGGATCTACGGGCGTTTCTCGCTTCGACGCGGCGGCACCCTGCTTGCTCGGGAGCGCGTCGGAGGGCGCGCGATGAACGTCACGAGCATCAGCGGAGCGCTGGGGATGTCGATCGTGATCGGCGTGAGCCTCGCCGCGTGCGACGCGGGATCCGACGAGGCGCGCGATGCCGGGGCGAGCGACGCCGGACCGATCGCGCGCGACTCGGGGCCACCTCGCGACGCCGGCCCGCCGTGCGTGTTCGCGCTGCCGATCGACATCCTCTTCGTCGTCGACGACTCGCACTCGATGGCGGAGGAACAGGCGAACCTCACGCGCAATTTCCCCGTGCTCTTCGACGCGCTGACGAGCCCGCCCGACGCGGACGGCGACGGAGAGCCGGACCACCTGCCGGCCGACGACGTGCGGCTCGGCGTGATCTCGACCGATCTCGGGGTCGGCGCGCACGGCGTCGTCGGCTGCGACGCGAGCGGGGCGTCCGCGGCGCTGATCGACGCGCATCGCGGCATCGACCCCGCGTGCGCCGACGTGATGCTCTCGCCTGATCCGTGGGTCGAGTACCGCGAGGGTGACGATCCCGAGGAGATCGCGCGCCGCTTCTCGTGCGTCGCGCGGCTCGGCACCGGCGGATGCGGTCTCGAGCAGCAGCTCGAGGCGGCGCTGCAAGCGGTGACGACGCGCGCCGCGCCGGGGGAGCCGAACGAAGGCTTCGTGCGACCGGGCTCGCTGGTCGCGATCGTCTTCGTCACCGACGAGGACGACTGCTCGGCCGCCGACGACTCGATCTTCGATCCCACGCGTGAGGCCGAGCTCGGCTCGTACGGTCGGCGCTGCGCGGAGCATCCCGAGCTGCTGCATCCGATCTCGCGCTACGTGGACGGCTTCGCCGCGCTGCGCTTCGATCGCACGAACGACGTGATCGTCGCGGCGATCACCGGCGTGCCGTTCGGCGAGGCGGGCGCGGACCCCCTCGCCGTCGACTACGACGCGGTGCTCGCCGACGAGCGCATGCAGTTCCGTCCCGACCCCGCGCGCATGGAGCAGCTCGCCCCCGCGTGCGAGACGGGGGGCACCGGCTCGGCGGTGCCGGCGCGGCGAATCGTCGAGGTGGTGCGGGCATTCGCGGAGACCGGCGACGGCCTCGCGACCACGATCTGCGACGACGACCTCTCGCCGGCGCTCCGCTCGATCGGCGCGCTGATCGCGCGACGGATCTGTCTACCGCCGATCTGAGCAGGAGTGCTCGCCCCGGAGGGACCGGACGGGAGCGCGCGCAGCGCGCGGACGGAAGGTCCCGGAGCGGGCGAGCCGATTTTCGCACAGGCGTCGAGAGCCTCCGCTTGCGCGGAGCGGAACGTCTGCGACCCTTCGCCGCCTCGTGATCCGACTCGATTCCGTCTCGAAGCAGCATGGCGGCCAGATCCTCTTCCTCGACGCGTCGATGAGCGTGTTCAAGGGGGAGAAGGTCGGGCTCGTCGGTCCGAACGGCGCTGGCAAGTCCACCATCTTCCGCATGATCGTGCGCGACGAGGCGCCCGACTCGGGCGGCGTCGTGATCGAGAAGCACGTGACGATCGGGCACTTCAGCCAGGACGTCGGCGAGATGAGCGGGCGCTCGGTGCTCGAAGAGACGATGGCGGGGGCCGGCGAGGTCTCCACCGTCGCGCACGAGCTGCACGAGCTCGAGCACGCGATGGCCGATCCGGCGCGCGAAGCCGAGCTCGACAAGATCGTGACGCGCTTCGGCGAGGTGCAGGCGCGCTTCGACGAGCTCGACGGCTACGCGCTCGAGTCGCGCGCGAGAGAGATCCTCTCGGGCCTCGGGTTCGCGCCGGAGGTCATCGAGGACGACGTCGGCAAGCTCTCGGGCGGCTGGAAGATGCGCGTCGCGCTCGCGCGCATTCTCTTGATGAAGCCGGATGCGCTCTTGCTCGACGAGCCGACGAACCACCTCGATCTCGAGTCGATCATCTGGCTCGAGAAGTTCCTGCGCGACTTCGAGGGCGGCCTCGTGCTCACGTCGCACGATCGCGAGCTGCTCAACCGCTTGGTCAACAAGATCGTCGAGATCGACGGCGGCGAGCTGACGACGTACTCCGGCAACTACGACTTCTACGAGCAGCAGCGCGGGATCGCGGCGCAGCAGCAGGAAGCGCAGTACGCGCGTCAGCAGGCGATGCTCGCCAAGGAAGAGGCCTTCATCGCGCGCTTCAAGGCGCGCGCGAGCCACGCCGCGCAGGTGCAGTCGCGCGTGAAGAAGCTCGACAAGATCGACAAGATCGAGCCGCCCAAGCGCCGGAAGGTGATCGAGTTCGATTTCCCGAAGCCGCCTCGCTCGGGCGACGACGTCGCGAAGCTCGCGCACGTCGAGAAGGGCTACGGCACCAAGAAGATCTACTCGGACTTCGACTTCCTGATCCGCCGGCGCGAGCGCTGGTGCGTGATGGGCGTCAACGGCGCCGGCAAGTCGACGCTGCTCAAGCTGATCGCGGGCGAGTCGAAGCCCGACGCCGGCGAGGTGACGATCGGCGCGAGCGTGAAGATGGGGTACTTCGCGCAGCACGCGATGGAGCTGCTCGATCCCGATCGCTCGGTGATCGACTCGATCATCGACGCGCACCCGCGGGCGTCGCTGGGCTCGCTGCGCACGCTCGCCGGCGCGTTCGGCTTCTCGGGCGACGACCACGAGAAGAAGTGCCGCGTGCTCTCGGGCGGCGAGAAGGCGCGGCTGGTGCTCGCGAAGATGCTCTACGACCCGCCGAACTTCCTGGTGCTCGACGAGCCGACGAACCACCTCGACATGACGACGAAGGACATGCTGACGAGCGCGCTCGCGACCTTCGAGGGCACGATGCTCTTCGTCTCGCACGATCGCGCGTTCCTCGCGTCGCTCTCGAACCGCGTGCTCGAGGTCGGCCACGCCGACGGCCCGCGCGCGTACGGCGGCGGGTACACCGAGTACGTGGGGCAGATGGGCTACGAGGCCCCGGGCGTCCGCACCTGATCGCAGCGGGCGCGGGGCGCCCAGCGTGGCGCTGCGCCGCGCGCGCATCTGGGCGCGCGAGCAATCAGGCGCGCGAGCCCAGACGTGCACACTGCGTTGACGGTCAGTACTCCGGCTGGATCGGATCCAGCGGCGGGAGCGGCTCGGTCGGGGGCGGCGGCTGGACGCGGTCCAGCGGCTCGAGCGGCTGGAGCTCGTCGGGCTTCGCGGCCTGATCGATCTCCGGCTGCTGGCGCTGCCGCTCGACCTCGGCGCGGCGCGCCTCGGCCTCCGCCATCGCCGCGCGGGCCTCGGCCTGCGCCTCGATCGCGCGCTGCTGCGCCTCGACGTTCTGTTCGATCGTCTCGACGCGCGCCTCGCGATGCTCCTGCAGCGCCTCGCGCTGCTCCTCCGTCTGCTGCTGGAGCTCCTCGAGCTGCTGTCGACGCTGCTCGATCTCGGCCTGCTGCTGCTGGATCTCCTGCCGCTCGGGCTGCAGCCGCTGATCGATCTCCTCGATGCGCTGCTCACCGCGCTGCTCGATCAGCGCCTGCTCCTGCTCGACCTCCTCGGCGTACGGCTCCTCGGCGGGCCCCTCGCAGCCCACGACACCACCGATCACCAACACCGCGGCCACGAACATCGGTCCTCTCGACATGGCGTTCCTCCTCACCGCGTGATCGCAGCAACGGCCATGCCCTTTCGCGAGCGCGCGAGATGCCACGTGCGCTCCCGCCACGCGCCCTCGACAGCGCGACGCGAAAACGCGCGGCAGCTCGCCTCACTCCGAGTCCTTGCGGGGCGAGCACTCCTGTCGACTCAGCGCGGATCGAGGAACCCTGCGCGGCCGAGCATGCGCGCGACCTCGCGGAAGCCCTCGTCGCGTCCGAGCTGGATCAGGTGCCCGCCATGGAACAGATGCAGCGGCGCGCGCAGGTGCGCCGCGAGCTTCTCCGCATGGCCGCGCGGCGTGATGCGATCACCGTCGCCCGCGATCACCAGCGTGTGCGTGGGGTCGACGAGCGACGGACGCGAGAGCGGGCTGACGACGCAGTACGCGCGATCGAGCGCGTCGTACTGCTCGCGCCGCTGGGTCGCGGTGCCGATCAGTCGATCCCCGTCGCGCGCGAAGTCGGCGATCGACGCCAGCGGGATCAGCGGGATCGCGAAGTCGAGCGGCTCGACCGTCGAGAGCAGCGCGGTCGCGTAGCCGCCGAGGCTCATGCCCATCGCGCCGACCGCCGGCGCGCCTCGCGCGCGCAGCACCGACGTCAGCGTGCGCAGATCGACGATCGCATGGCGGAAGCTCTCGATGGTGATCCGCGGATCGCTCGACGGCAGGAGCGGTCGACGACCTCGGATCCCGCGCGGACCGTGGTGCGGCATCACCGCGAGCACGACGTCGAGACCGCGCTCGTACAGCCAGCGCACCGGGAACGCGAGCTCCTCGACCGCGAAGATGCCGCCCATGTAGCCGTGGAGCAGCACGAGCGCGGGTCGCGGTCGATCGAGGTGCGCGAACATGCGCACGATCGCGGTGTGGTTCACGTCGGCGCGCTCTTCGAGACGGCGCCGCACCTCGGGATCATCGCTCAGCGGCACGAGCGCGCTGTGCCAGCGGAGATCGACGATCGTTCCGTCCGTGCCGATGCGGCCGACGCGTGTCTCCCGCAGATCGTCGGCGCCGACACGCGGGAAGAACGCGTCGGCGTTCGCCAGGTACTCGGGCGTGTCGTAGAACGCCTCGACCTCGGCGAGAGAGCGGATGCGCTCCTGCGGGCCGAGCGACTCCGCGCGCGACTTCGCCTTCGACGCCTCGCTGCGCCCGAAGATCACGACGGACATCGCGCGATCGAAGCTCGCGGTCAGCGGCGTGACGACCCGCTTCTTGAGCGCAGAGATCATCGAGTCAGTCTGGAACGTAGGGCCGGCGATGCCCCGCGTCTCGCGCGAGCACTCTCGTCGACTCAGCGGCTTTCTAGAAATCGGCTCGCCCGGTCCGGGCGCTTCCGCCCGCACGCGAAGCGCGCGCTCCCGTACGCGCCCTCCGGGGCGAGCACTCCGGTCGACTCAGCCAGGCAGCAGCGCGCGGATGCGGCGCATCCCGGGCCGCACGAGGTGGCGGCGGATCGCCGAGGCCGCGGGCCGCAGGCCGTCGGGCAGCGGGCGGAACGTGACCTCGAGGTGATCGTCGTCGGTCTCGAGCGCGTACGCCGTCACGACGGGCGTAATCAGCGGCAGCACGCGCTGCAGCGTCCGGTTCCCCGCGATCTTCGGGTCCTTCATCAGATCGACGACGATCCGATTGTCGCGCGCCTCCACGACGGTCGGCGGCAGCGCCATGTACTTCGCGAGGTTGCCGGGCTTGCTGAGGTCGAGCGCGCCGCTGCGGAGCAGCGCGGCGACCGGCCCCTGCGCGTCGCCCTGGACCTCCATCCAGATCTCCTCGAGGCGCGTCTCGATCCGGATCTGCGCGGGCGTGATCACCATGCGATCGATGTAGACGACGGCCGACGCGCGCACCGGCGTGTTCATCAGGTCGAAGGTCGCCGTCAGCCGCATGCCGGGAGGCACCTCGGTCAGGACCGGATCCTTGACCTTGCCGCTGCGCGCGACGCGCTCGAGCAGCCAGCGCAGCGCGTCGAGCGGCACGCCGATCCGGAGCCCCAGCAGGCTCCAGAGCGAACGCGTGAGCTCCTGCGGGTTGCGGCGCAGGTAGTTGCTGGCGGCCTCGAACGCTTGCCTTCCGAGAGACATCGGGCGGGAGGATACCCCAACGGCCAGCGCGCGCGCGAGGACACGGCGTGCCCCCGCGCGGTTCGGGTCAGCGGGTCATGAGCGGCGCGAGCCGGAGCACGCGCGAGCCGAGGACGTCCGCGACGTAGAGACGACCCTCGGCGTCGAGCGCGAGGCCAGCAAGCGAGCCCGCCGGCGCGACGTCCGCGAGCGACACGTAGTCGAGCAGCTCCCGCGTCGTCAGGTCGAACGCGGCGATCACGGAATTCGCGGGATCGGAGACGAAGATCATGCCGTCGTGCAGCGCGAGGCCGCTCGGCTGCCCGAGCCCGACCTCGCTGCCCTCGATCACCGTCATCAGCGTCGCGCCGTCGACGGCGTACATCTCGGCGCCGTCGTAGTTCGGGCCGATGATGCCGGCGCGCTCACCGCTCGCGACGTCGAGCGCGACGATGCGGTTGTTGCCGGGATCGGCAATGTAGAGGAGGCCGGTGTCGTGATCGAACTCCGCGTGCGCGACGACGCCCGAGACGTAGCCGATCTGCCCGTCGACGTAGCGCGCGATGATGCCGTCGCTGTGGTCTTCCTGGCCGGGGCCGTGATCCTCGGCGAAGTCGTAGCGCGTGACCGAGCGATGATGACCGTCGATCACCCAGTAGACGTTGTCGCGCTCCCACGCGATGCCGACGCCGTTGGGCGAGTGGTGCAGCATGTCGAGGTGCGACGCGTGGCCGCCGTCGAAGAGCGAGCGCTCGGTCGGCCAGAGCGTCGGGCCCATGAAGTCGGCGGGCGTGCTGCTCTGCGTCGGACGATCGATCTCGTGGATCGTCGCCATGAAGCCGGGCGCGCCGAACGCGAGCGAGCTCGGGCGCGGCATGAAGTGCGTGTTGCCGAACGCGGCGTAGCGCGTGGTCGACTGGGCGTCGGTGCCGGGCGCGTCGATCACGAGCATCGAGTCGTCGCCGCGGGTGGTCACCCAGAGCTCGGTCGGCGCGTCCGGACGGAACGCGACGTCGGTCGGCTCGATCACGTCGTCGGGGCCGACGAGCGTGGTGATCTCGATCGCGTTCGCATCGTGACGCCCGTCGCCGAGCACCGGGATGCCGGAGGGCGCGGGCGGAGGCGGCGAAGAGCAAGCAGAGAGCGCGAGGACGGCCGAGGCGAGCGTCAGTCGGATGACGGCAGAGTTCATGGCGGCAAGGGTGGCAGCAATCAGCGCGCCACGCCCGCGAGCTCGGAGCGGAGCGCGGCGCAGAGGCGCTCGACGTCGTCGCGATCGACGTAGATCTGGCAGGCGATCCGCAGCAGACGCCGAGGCGGCGCGGGCCACGGGAAGAGCGGGATCTCGATCGCGTGGCGCTCGAGGAGGGCGAGGCCGAGCGGATCGACGTCGAACGCGGATGCGCGCGCGCTCGACCCGGCGTCGGGGAGGGGGACCGCGGCGAGCGCACCGATCATCGAGTCGGGGGCGGGCGGCGCGATGCCGAGGGTGGCGCAGAGGCGATCGCGCGCGTGCAGGGCGAGCGCGCGGTTGGCGTCGCGCAGGGCGGGCAGACCACCGGGGAGCATCGACGCGAGCGCGGACAGCGCAGCGGGCGCGGCGAGGAACGCGCTGGGATCGTCGGTGCCCGTCCAGTCGAACTCCTCCCAGAGGCGCGGGCGCGGGCGCGTGCTGCGCAGGCCGTGGCTGATCACGAGCGGGTGGATGCCGTCCTGGAGATCGCGGCGGATGTGGAGGATCGCGCAGCCTTTCGGCGCGCACATCCACTTGTGCAGGTTGCCGGTGTAGTAGGCGGCGCCGAGCGCATCGAGATCGACGTCGAGCATGCCGGGGGCGTGGGCGCCGTCGACCAGCGTCTCGACACCGCGCTCGCGCAGCGCGGCGACGATCTCGGCGATCGGGAAGACGAGGCCGGTCGGGCTCGTGACGTGGTCGAGCAGGGCGAGCTTGGTGCGCGGGGTGACGGCGCTGGTGATCGCGTCGATCACCTGCTGCGCGCTCGAGAGGGGGAAGGGGACGCGCGCGACGGTGACGATCGCGCCGGTCCGGGACGCGAGGTGATCGAGCGCGTTCTTGCACGCGGGGTAGGCGTGGTCGGTCGTCAGGAGCTCGTCGCCGGGCGCGAGCGCGCGGGCGCGCGCGGCGAGGATGGTGGCGACGCCCTCGCTCGCGTTGCGGACGAAGACGAGATCTTCGGGACGAGCGCCGAGCTCGCGCGCGATCGTCTCTCGGGCCGCGTCGAGCATCGGGGGCGCCTCGTGCACGAAGAAGCGGACTGGCTCGGCCTCCATGCGCGCGCGGATCGCGCTCTGCGCCTCGAGGGCCTCGCGCGGGCAGGCGCCGAACGAGCCGTGGTTGAGGAAGGTGATCGCGGGGTCGAGGGCGAAGCGTGCGTGGTGGGGAGAGGGCATCGGTCGACGTTGTCGCACGGGCGCGAGATGAATCTAGGATCGACGCATGGACGAGGACGACGACTTCGATCCCGAGCGGATCATCGAGCTGCCGATCGACGGCACGCTCGACCTGCACACGTTCGATCCGCGGGAGGTCGGCGAGCTGGTGCCGTCGTGGATCGACGAGTGCCAGGCGCGCGGGATCACCGAGCTGCGCATCGTGCACGGCAAGGGCAAGGGCGCGCTGCGGCGGACGGTGCACGCGCTGCTCGCGCGCCGTTCGGACGTGCTCGCGTATGGGCTCGCGCCGCCCGAGCGGGGCGGCTGGGGCGCGACGCTGGTAATGCTCCGGGAGGGCGGCGGCGCGGGCCCGAAGTGATGCGAAGTTATGGGGGGTTGGCCGCGGGCTCCGAAAACATGAGTCGTTTCGGGCGGTTGGCGGGGCGGCGCGTGTCCCTGCGTCGGGCGGGGTCAGGCGACGGCGCCGTACTCGGCGTCGTTCGTGGCGTCGCCGAGGCCGCGGTCGACGGCGCCAGGGACCCAGGGCTCGTCTTGGATGACGGGGCCGAGCACGACGGGGGTGCCGTCGAAGCGGACGCGCTTGCCGGGCCAGATGTAGGCCATCCAGCAGTAGGCGAGCAGCGACTTCTGATCGAGGCGCGGATCGACGAAGGGCGCGAGCTCCTTCGCGTGCATCTCGGGCGCGAGCGACCAGTGCAGGCCGGGGCGCATGTGGTGGATGCCGTGGAACCCGTTGTTGAACGTGAACCAGTTCACGACCTTGCCGGTGAAGTTGCGGCTGTGGTTGTGCTCGTGGAAGGGCTCGCAGCCGTCGTGCTGCACGAAGTTGATCCCGGCGATGCCCCACACCGCGTACTGATGCGGGATCAGCACGAAGATCAGGAACCGGTACGGCACGATGCCGTCCATCCAGAACGAGAGCCCGAGCGCGACGACGAGGAACGCGAAGTAGACGCCGAGCTCGATCATGAACTGCCGATACCAGCGCGGGCGCTTGGTCCGCATGGCCTTCGCGTACTCGGCGTTGTCCTTGAAGATCGCGCCGCCCACCGCGAAGTTGAAGAAGAGCTGGTTCAGCAGGTTCCAGCGGAAGCGCATCTTGTCGGTGCGCATCCGATCCTTCGGCGTCTGCAGGTACTTGTGGTGGCTGAGGTTGTGCCCCGGCACGAACATGCTGACGGGGTGGCCGTAGGTCTGCGAGAGCACGACCTGGAAGATGCGGTTCGCGATGCGGTTCTTGAACACCGGCGTGTGCACGGTGTTGTGCGTGATGACCGCGCAGAAGAACGACAGCAGACAGAGGCCCACGCACAGCGGCGCGGCGAGCCACCACGGCAGGTCGACCGAGTACACCAGCGCGATCAGCGCGAAGTAGGTGCCGACGAACGCGAGCGTTCGACGATCGGCTTTGTACCGCAGCATCCGGGCGTGTCCCTCCCGTGGAGAACGCGCGGATTCTGGGCCGGCTGGTCCCGGATGTCCACGTTGCCACCCCTCACCCGAGAGCGTGGTCACACCAGTGCGCAGCGCCTCACGCACCGCTGCGCAGGCGAATCGCCAGGCCGGTCGTGCGCGCGGCCGGGCGCGCGATCGCCTTCGCGAGGAGCTCGGTCGACCCGACGAGCAGCACCGATCGACGCGCCCGCGTGATCGCGGTGTAGACGATCTCGCGCGTCAGCAGGCGCGGCACGTCCTCGTCGGGCAGGACCAGCGCCACCGCGTCGTGCTCGGAGCCCTGCGCCTTGTGCACCGTCGTCGCGTACGCGCGCTCGAGCAGACCGCGCACGGCGTCGAGGCGGTGCGCGACGAAGCGCTCGCCGCGCCGCACGACCAGCGCCGGCCGCGCGCCCGCGCCCTCGTGCTCGCGCACCCAGAGCACGAGGCCCTGATCCCCGTTGAACAGACCGCGCTCGTAGTCGTTGCGCACGACCATCACCGGCTCGCCGACCAGCAGGAGCGAGCTCGACACGACGCGCCGCTCGCGCGCGAGCCGTGCGCCCATCCACGCGTTGATCGCGTCGGCGCCGGTGGCGCGCCCGCGCGTGACGCAGAGC
>JALYRN010000076.1 GCA_030855295.1 Myxococcota bacterium
GCGGTGATGCGGTGGACGGCGGGCCTCGACGCCCGCGGCGAGGTGCTCGGCGTGCGCGCGCGGATCGCGAGCCCGGGGCTGACCGGCGTCGACGGCTCGGACGGCGAGCTCGATCCGCTGGCGTGCGACGGAGCGATCGACAGCGAGTACCGCTGGCCCGCGTCGCGCGTCGAGTGGCGCGGGCTCGCGATGCCGGTGCGGGTGGGGATCTGGCGCTCGGTCGGGCACTCGTACAACGCGTTCGCGGTCGAGGCGCTCGTCGACGAGCTCGCGCTCGCGGCGGGGCGCGATCCGGTGGCGATGCGGCGCGCGCTGCTCGGTGATCGCTCGCGGCTGCGCGCGGTGCTCGATCGCGCGGCGGAGCGGGCCGGGTGGGGCGGGCCGATCGCGCCGGGGCGTGCGCGGGGCGTCGCGGCGCACGCATGCTTCGGCAGCTTCGTCGCGCAGGTGGCCGAGGTCTCGATCGAAGGCGGTCGTACGCGCGTGCACCGCGTGACCTGCGCGGTCGACTGCGGGCGCGTCATCAACCCGAACATCGTGCGCCAGCAGATCGAGGGCGGGATCGCGTTCGGTCTGAGCGCCGCGCTGCACGGCGGGATCGACGTCGAGGACGGCCGCGTGGTGCAGAGCAATTTCTCGGACCAGCCGATCCTCCGGATCGACGAGATGCCCGAGGTCGTGGTCGAGATCCTCGCGAGCGAGGCGGCCCCCAGCGGCGTCGGCGAGCTGGCGGTCCCGGTGATCGCGCCCGCGGTCGCCAACGCGCTCGCCGCCCTCGGCGCGCCGCGCCTGCGAATCCTCCCGATGAGATCCGCGGTCCGGGATTAGAGTTCCTCCGATGCGTGTCACGTTCGTCGTCGCGAGCGCGGATCTGTCGGGCGGATGCAAGGTCATCGCGATCCACGCGCGCATGCTCGCGGAGCGCGGTCACGAGGTGCTGGTGGTGACGCCGGCGCCCTGGCGCCCGACGCTGCGCCAGCGGCTGCGGAGCGTGGTGAAGGGCACGCCGCTGCCGCGCGGGATCGTGCGCCAGGGCTCGCACTTCGAGGTGCAGCAGGTGCCGATGCGCACGCTCGAAGACTTCCGTCCAGTGGTCGCGAGCGACGTGCCCGACGCCGACGTGATCGTCGCGACGTGGTGGGAGACCGCGGAGTGGATCCGCACGTTCCCGGCGAGCAAGGGCGCGAAGGCGTACTTCGTCCAGGGCTGGGAGCGGTACATCGAGGGCCAGCCCGGCGACGAGGTCGATGCGACGTTCCGGCTGCCGTACCACAAGATCGCGATCTCGAAATTCCTCGCGGATGTCGCGCACGAGCTGTCGGGCGACACCGACGTGACGCTCGCGCCGAACGCGATCGACGGCGCGCAGTTCGACGCGAAGCCGCGTGGCAAGCAGGCGCGGCCGACGCTCGGCTTCGTGTACGCAACCTCGCACTGGAAGGGCTTCGACGTGTGCCGCGCCGCGGTCGACAAGGTGCGCGCGGAGGTGCCGGAGCTGCGCGTGGTCGCGTTCGGCGCGGAGAAGGAGGTCGACGGCAAGCCGTTCCCCGAAGGCACGGAGTTCGAGCATCGCCCGGCGCAGGATCGCATCCCGCAGCTCTATGCGAGCGCCGACGTGTGGCTCTCGGCGAGCCGGCTCGAGGGCTTCGGGCTGCCGGCGCTCGAGGCGATGGGCTGCCGCACGCCGCTGGTCGCGACCCGCTACGCGGGCCCGATGGACTTCGTCACGCCGGGCGAGAACGGCTTCCTCGTCGACGTCGACGACGCGGACGCGCTCGCGGCCCGCGCCCTCGAGGTAATGCGCATGCCGGAGGACGCGTGGAAGCGCATGAGCGAGGCGGCGCACCGCGCGGCGCACGCCCACTCGTGGGCCGACTCGTCGATGCGCTTCGAAGAAGGCCTCCTTCGCGCGATCGAGAAACGCTGAGCCGCCAGGAGCGCTCGCGTCACGCGGTGACGGGAACGCCGCGGCGCTGCTCGCGGCGGGCGGCGGGGCCTCGGACGCGCGGTGCTGCGCGCGAGGCGAGGAACGCCGGCAGCACGCCGGCGAGGATGCCGGAGTAGAAGTACGGCAGGTACGAGAAGAGGCCGTTGGGGAGGAGATCGACGGCGTTGATCGCGACGATCAGCGCGAGGCCGGCGACCATGTGACGGTCGGCTGGATCGCGGATCTTCTTGCGCATGCGGTACGCCTGCACGATCGGCCAGAGCAGCAGCCCGAAGAGGCCGACGTAGCCGACCAGGCCGCGCTCACCGAGCACGATGATCCAGTGCCCGTCGGTGACCGACATGTCCTCGCCGCTCTC
The DNA here is from genome assembly GCA_030855295.1 of Myxococcota bacterium. Classification (GTDB taxonomy): domain Bacteria; phylum Myxococcota_A; class Polyangia; order Polyangiales; family Sandaracinaceae; genus Sandaracinus. The sequence goes on from JALYRN010000076.1 coordinate 2,307, forward strand.
GGGATCGAAGATGCGCTGCCGGCTGTAGCCGCCCCACCCGAACATCATCCGCTCGCGCCCTCGATCGAGCAGCTGGTCCTCGTTGTCGAAGCGGAACCACAGCGAGAGCGCGCGGTCCTCGCTGATCCCCATGAAGAAGTCGGTCAGCTCGCGGGTCGGGAAGAGATCGGCGCCGCGCAAGAGCGGGAACGTGAACACCAGCCCCGCGAGCGCGAGCGGCAGCACGAAGCGCGGCTTGCGCACGATCGCCAGCAGCGGGACGAGCACCGCCGCGTACACGATCGCCCCGGTGCTCTTGCAGAGCACGAGCACGCCCGTGAGGTACGTCGGCACGTACCACTTCATCAGGCCGGCCTTCCAGCGGACCATCGCGGCGATCACCGCCGACAGGAAGAACATCGCGACGCCGAGCCCGGTGATCATGAAGATCGTCGGGCGGTATCCGCCGCCGCGGATCGTCATCTCGAAGCTCGCGGGGTGGTAGCCGTAGAGCATCCGGTGCGACTGCGGGCTCATCCGGATCTCGAACAGCGCGAACAGCGTGTACACGAGCCCCGCGACCACCAGGATGCGCATGAACTCGCGCAGCTCGGCCGGCGTGCGGAACATCGCGCGGCCGATCAGGAACGGCAGCAGCACGAAGAGCGAGTCCTTGATCGAGCCGGCGAACGCGTCGTAGACCACCAGCCCCTGACGCACGACCGGGCCGGTCACGATCTGATCGGGGTTCGTCAGCGCGGTGCCGAAGTTCCCGACGAGCACCAGCACGAAGAAGAGGTCGATGCCGCGCATCGGCCGCGCGCGGACGACGCGCTGGCGCGCCTTCCACAGACAGCCGATGAAGATCCAGAACGCCGCGATGGAGAGCTTGTCCATCGGCGGCAGCAGAGGCGGATCGAAGACGATCACCTCCGGCAGGAACATCACGGCGCCGAGCATCGTCCACGTCGTCGCGACCACCGGCTGCATCCGCGCGAAGCAGATGAGCGTGATCGGCGCGAAGAGGATCAGCGCGGTCCAGGAGAAGAAATTCGGTGTGCCGTCCATCTCGGCGGGCGAACCTTAGCAGGCGCGCGACGGCCCCCGCCCCGGGGTCACGTCACGGTCGATGGAATCCACATAGTCACGTCGGGGCACTCCAACGGGGGGTCCACAGAGGCGCGGCAGCGCTCGTCCGCGGAGCGCCGGTGCTCATATGACGCCTGCAGCGCGTCGTTGCGCGGCGCGCGCGGCTCGAACAACATCGGCGTCTTCATGGCGATCACCATCGTTTCGCACGAGATCTCGTGGAAGGACCGGGTCGACGCGTTCAACCACCGCATGCGCGCGGGCGGCTCGAAGTACGGCTTCTACGTCGACCCGGAGCCGACGTGGATCCCGAAGCGCAGCGACGAGCAACGCGTGTGGCGCGAGTACTTCCTCGCGATCGAGGACGGCAAGGACGTGCGCGGCGGCTACGCGCTCAAGCCCCAGCACTGGTGGGTGCGCGGCGAGCTCGTCACCGTGACCGACTGGCAGGGCCCGTTCTCCGAGGGCGCGATCTCGAACCGCTACGGCGCGCTCGGGCTGCGGATGCTGCGCGACATGCTCAAGAAGCAGCCTCTGCTCTACTCGTGGGGCCACGGCGGCGAGGATCAGGCGATCGTGCAGCTGCTCGAGAAGCTGCAGTGGCGCCTGCACCCGACGCCGTTCTTGTTCCGGGTGCTCCGGCCCTTCCACTTCGCGCGGAAGAACAAGTACCTGCGAGAGGATCCGAAGAAGCGCCTCGCGCTCGACGCGCTCGCGTTCAGCGGGCTCGCGTCGGTCGGCGGGCGCGCGGTGGCGGCCGCGCTGCGCATCAAGTCGAGGCGTCGGTTCACCGCGAAGGCCGAGATCGTTCCGTCGTTCGGCGCGTGGGCCGACGAGATCTGGGATCGCGGCAAGGACGACTACGCGGCGCTCGCGGTGCGCGACGCGGCGGCGATGAACACGCTGGCGCCGCCGGGCGAGCGACAGAGGGAGTGGTCGGAGCTGTTGCGCCTCCGGGTGCGCGATCGCGAGGGCCGCGATCTCGGGTGGGCGCTGTTGTGCGATCGCCAGATGGAGGACCACCACCGCTACGGCTCGCTGCGCGTCGGGACGCTGGTCGACTACTTCGCGCCGGTCGCGAGCGCGGGCGAGGTCGTGCACGCGGCGCTCGAGGTGCTGCGCGAGCGGGGCGCCGAGATCGTCATCGCGAACCAGAGCGATCCGCGGTGGATCCGTGCGCTCGAGGACAACGCGTTCCTGCGGGTCGAGGGCAAGCGGCTGTTCTGCGCGGCGCCTCCGCTCGTGGAGGCGCTCGAGCCGTGGGACGACACCAAGGAGCGCCTCTTCCTGACGAACATGGACGGCCACGGGCCCATGGGGCTCTGAGCGAGCACTTTAGAAACCGACGGAACGGAGCCGGCCGGCGTACAATCGACGGAGCTCGTGGCGCCGCCGTCGACATCCAGGATCAAGGGAGCCGCAGTACGCGAGTTCCTTCGCTGGTACACGGAGCGGTTCTCGCGCAGCGCGCTCGAAGAGGCGGTCGCGAGCCTGCCCGACGCGCTGCAGCTGCTCTTCGACGCCGACGCGGACGCGATCGGCGTGCTGCCGTCGAGCTGGTACGACAGCGCGGCGGTGCACGCGCTGATCGACGCGATCTTCGCGCGCATCGCCCCCGAGGAGCGCGACGCGTCGATCCGCGACGGCGCGCGGTTCGCGGTCGCGCATAGCGCGCGAGGCATCTATCGGTTCGTCCTCGAGCGGCTCACCCCCGAGATGTACTGCCGCAACATCCAGCGTCTGTGGAACATGCTCCACGACACCGGCTCGCGAGAGATCGTGACGATCTCTCCGACGCACGTGCGCTCGGTGATCCGCGACTGGCCCGGGCATCATCCCGTGCTCTGCGTCGCGGTCACCGAGACGATGGGCGCGGTGTTCGAGATCATGGGGGCGCGCGGCGTCGAGGTACGGCGGCTCGGATGCGTCGACGAGGGCGACGCCGAGTGCACCGCCGAGCTCCGCTGGCGCGCGTGAGCGCGCGTCGAGATCGGCTCGCCCGCTCCGGGCCCTTCCGTCCGCGCGCCGGGCGCGCTCCCGTACGGGCCCTTCGGGGCGAGCACTCCTGCTGGGTCAGAACATGATCGCGGTGTTGTAGGTCTCGAGCCCGAGCGTCGCGACGCCCCACGCCATGTGACCGGCGGCGAGCGCCTGGAGCGTGCCGAAGTCGCGCTGCTCGTCGGCCCAGCCGAAGCGAACTGCGTTCGCGAGCAGGAACCCGCCCGCGGCCTGCACCACGAACATGCCGAGCCCGACCCAGCGCGTCACCTCGTAGATGCGCCAGTCGCCGTCGCGGCGCGCGGCGGCCTCGTAGTCGACCTGGGTCGACAGCACGAACGTCGTCAGCCCGAGCCCGGCGGTCGCGCCGACCGCGAGCACGTGAGGCCACGGCGTCTCGTCGCCACAGTCGCTGAACACCGCGTCGCCGTTCGCGCATGCGGTCCGCGACTGCGCGCCGTGGAATCCGTACTCGTCCGCGAACTGGGTGAGCCCGAGCCCGGCGGCGACCGCCATCGCGGCGACCGACGCGAGCGACATGTTGCGCGTCCAGTCCATCATCGTCGTGTCGGTCGCGGCCGCGGCCGCGCTCGCCTCGAGCTCGGCGTCGCGCGACAGCTCGTCGTCGATCGCGATCGACACCTGCGCGGCGTGCTGGGGAACGATCGATGGTGCGGCGGTCGGCGGCTGGAGCGAAAAGCCCCAGATGGGTGTGCTGAGCGCGAGCGCGACGAGCGTGTTCATCCGAGCCTCCACGAAGCGAGCACGCACGATCGCGTGCTCTCCACGTCGGGCTCGTTTGCATGCCGCGTACCCCCCGCCGCGCCGTGCGGTGCTCGTGATCGTCGACCGCCTGCCGGAGCTGTCGGTCCTCCACGACCGCGTCTCTCGCCCCGGTGCGCGCGACGCTGCAGCTCGAGCGGCGCGCGCGCGACGTCAGGCCCACGAGCGCGAAACGTCGATCGTGACTGCGTCGAACGGTGCGATCCGCGCATCACGCTCGTCGCTCCAAGTGCCGAGCTCGAGCCAGTGCGCGTCGTGGAGCGCGTAGGCAGTGACCGCCCGCGCGTCGAGGTCGACGAGCCAGTGGTGGTGCACGCCGATCTTCGCGTAGTACGGACGCTTGATCAGGAGGTCGTGACGGCGCGTGGTGGGCGACAGGATCTCGCAGACCCAATCCGGGACCACGCGGATCGACTCGTCTCCAGGGAGCTCCGGCAGTCGCTCACGGCGCCAGCCTGCGACGTCGGGAGAGATCTCGGGGGTCCCCGGCAGCTCGATCCCCGGCTCGACGAGAATCCACCAGCCGCCCGGTCCACCGTCGCCGAACCCGAACGGCGGCTGGATGCCACTGCCGATCGCGGTCGACGCGTGCTGATGACGGCCGCGCGGGCGCGTCATCGTGTAGAGCACTCCCTCGATGATCTCGCCCTTGACACTCGGCGGGAGCGCCTCGAGATCCGCGAGCGTCGGTGCCTTGCGGGCCGTCTCCATCCGTCGCTCGAGGTTACCACGCACGAGCGCTCGCTTCCGCAGCTCGCGCAACATGGTCGGGATCGAGAACGCGATCCTCGGGCTTCTCGAGAACGGCGCGGCGCTCGGCGGTCGCGATCAGTCCAGGTCGTTGTCGCCCGGCGCGAGACGGCTCGGGTCCGCGGTGAACGACGTGACGAACGCGGGCGGCGAGAAGTAGAGCCCGTCGTGCACGAAGAGCGCGACGACGCCGAGGCTCGTGCGGCGCGGGTGCCCGTTCAGCATCAGCGTCTCTTCGGCGTGGCGTGTCACCTGGATCCGCACCGTCCGTCCGTCGTCGTCCTCGGGCACGATCTCGATGTCGGCGGCCGCGCGGAGGACGCGCCAGTGATAGGTGAGCGGACGCCCGCTCGGCGAGACGCTCGGAGCCGCGCTCACCCTCAGGAAGTGCTCCGTCGCGTCCGCCCCGGACCACACGCGCGCCACCGACTCGGGCGTCGTGAGGCGCTGCTCGCCGGCCGCGAAGTCTTCCTCGATCACCTCGACGCGCGCCGCGGGCGGCAGGCGATCCTCGGCGAACGCCCGCGCCATCTGGATCATCGCGATGTCGTTGTCGCCGTTCGCCATCGCGTTCGGGTGCGCGGCGGTGGCGAGGTAGGCGGCGTCGCCCTCGACGCGAGTGCGGCGCGAGACGTACTGGAGCGCCGACCAGATCTGGCCCTCGGTCGCGAGCCGCGTGCGCGCCGCGGGCGGGAGGGCTCCGAGCGCGAGCATCAGGCTCCGCAGCTCGTCGCGCTCGCTGCCCGAGCTCCCCTGCGAGATGCCGACCGTCACGGTCGAGAAGAAGTAGAAGTCCTCGTGCCCGTGATCGCGGTGCTCGGGGTACCACCACAGCTTGTTCTCGCGGAACCGATCGCTGATCGCGGTGAGGTCGAGCGTGCGGCGCGGCACGCTGAAGCAGCAGGGTGACGTCAGCGCGACGGAGGCGTTCCCGAGGAGGATGCCGGGCGTGTCGTCGGCAGGGCGTCGGCCCGGATTGACGCCCGAGAGCGCGTCGCCGTTCTCGATGCGCTCGATCCCTGCGAACGACGACGTGTTCAGGTCGGAGTGCAGCCCGTCCATGTTCTCGTAGCGCACGCCCGCCCACCCCGCGGCCTCGCCGGCGTCGACGAGCGCGGTGATGCAGGCTGCGGGCTCGGTCGCGCACTCGTCGGTGAAGGCCGACTGCTTGTCCAGCGTCAGCGACGACTGCGCGAGCTCGGTTCCCTCGCGGAGGGCGCGCACCGTGATCTCCACGGCGCCGGTCGCGCGCGGATCGAGGTGGATCAGGCAGCGATACGGCGCGGCGGTGACGCGGCAGCGCGGCTCGGTCTCGCCCTGCACCTCGAACACGATCTCGTCCGGCGCGAGCGTGCCCGCCCGCACGTCGACCACCGCCGTCTCGAGCACCACGTCGGACGGCGCGGGTCGCACGATGGCGAACGTCTCGGGAGCGTCTCCGTCGAGCCGAGGGGGAACGTCGCCGTCCTCCGCGATCGCGCCGTCGAGCCCGGGCGCGTCGACCGGCGGCGCGTCGCGAGGAACGCTCGCGTCCTCGCTGGCGTCCGTGCCGCCGCAGCCCGCGAGAACGATCACCACGAGCCCGAGCAAGCGAGTACGCATGCCCGAGCGTAGTCGCGCGCTGTGCCACAGAACAAGCGCCGCGCCCCGGGCGCTCTCGAGGTCTGTCTCATGATCGGTCGCAGAAGCCGCTGAGCCGCGAGGCCCTCGGCTCGGCGCTCGAGACTCGCTGGCGCCGAGGCGGGATCACTCCGGGGCGCGGCCGGGATCGTGCGCGGGATCGATCGGCCCCCCTCGTCTCCAACCGATCCGAAGGAGCCACGTCCGCGCCGTCGCGACCACGAGCGCTACGTCGGCGCAGCTCGCGACCGCGCGCGACCACCCGTCGAACAGCGCGCCCGACGAGCAGGGATCGATCGCGCGCGAGGAGCGCGGCGCGACCCGATGCTTGCGCCAATTGCAGAGCACGTAGGCGATCGCGTGCCTCACCTGGCGAGGCGTCGTGAGCACTCGCTCGTGATAGCGATCCGCGAACACCGGCCCCGTCCGCTCCATCACCCGGTTGATCGCGCGCGCGACGCGCACGCACAGGCCCTTGACCCCGCGCACCAAGGACGCCCGGCTCTCGGCCTCGACGATCAGGTGCGCGTGATCGCGCTGCACCGAGAAGTGCACGATGCGCATGCCGAAGCGATCGGACGCCGCGCCGATCGCGCGCACCATCCGCGTGAAGGTCCGGCGCGCTCGCAGGCTCCAGACGTGCCGCCGCACCTTCAGCGTCACGAGCACCGGCTCGCGCCCCGTCAGAGACGCTCGCCGCGCGTGAGACACACCGGCCCGCTCGCCGGTCGGCTTGCGCCCGGCGCCCGCGCGCCGTCCGCCCCAGCTGCGGAACGCGATCACCGTCTGCTCGTGCCGCGACGACCGCCTGCTCTTGCGCATGGAAGGAGGTCGCGCGCGGAGCATCGCGACTGACGCGTTTCGAATCGGCAGACATCGTCGGTGTCGACCGTCGCACGCCGGGCGCGCGACGGGTCGCGATGAATCGGCAGACAATCGCGGACGGGGACCACGGCCGCTCACGCGCGCGGAGGTGGTTGGTCAGCGGGCTCTCGGGCGCGCGCGGCATGGCTGCCCTTCGGGCGTCGGCTCGTCCGGTCAGATCCGTGCCGCGCGTGCGCTTCGCACGCAATCGTGCTCGACGCGCTCGACTGACCACTCGCGCCGCGCGGCTCTGGCCGAGGACGATCTGCGTCAGCTCGAAGCGGCGGACCTACTCGATGCTCGGCCGCAGGACGCTCGTGCGCACGCTACAGCGGCTATGGGCCTCAGAGGTCGAAGTCCTCGCGCATCGTCTCGCGGGTGGCGAGATCGACGACGAGGCGCGTGACGCCCGACTCGGTGCGCGCGAGGACGATGTGCGCGCGCTCGCTCTCGCCGGGAGTCACCGGCGGGACGAGCACGCCGAGACGGGGGCTGCCGCGGAGCGAGAGCACCCCGAGCGCGAAGCTGGTGACGTCCAGCGCGGCCGGGTCTTCCGCGGCGTCGGTCACGAGATGCAGGGTCAGCACGTCGTCGTAGTACGTCGAAGTCACGACGACGAGCCCGCCCGACGGGTGCGCGGCCGCGCCGAACCGATAGACGAACCCCGGGAGCACCGCGGCGCGGCCGCCCCCGGCGACCCGTACGTTGGGCCCTGCTCCGAAGCCCGACAGCCGGTGCACCACGAACGTCGTCCCGCGCAGGTCGCGCAGAGCGATCCGCGATTCCCACGTGTTCCCGAGCGGGCCCGGCGTACCGAGACCGTGGTCGACGACGTCGCTCCACGTACACGCGTCGGCCTCGCAATCCAGACGGCGCACGTCGAACGTCCCACCCCCGCCGAACGTCGCCCGGAACACGATGGCCTCACCGGCCCGATCGCCGGTCGGAACGAAGTGGCACTCCGAGAACTGCACGGTGAACGGATCGCACGTCGCGCCGGTGCGCGTCGCGCGCGCGATCGTGCCGTCGACCGACTCGAGCAACCAATCGCCGGCGAGCACCCGCAGCTCGCTGCTGGCGCCGAGCCACGCCCCGCCGAGCAGGTCGCCGTCGGCGAGCGCGCCGAGCGCGTCATCCGGCAGGCCGGGATCGACCGGAATCGTCTCCCAGCTCGCGCCCTCGGCGCGCGTCAGCATCCGCACGCCGTTCGGCTCGCCGGCGACGATCGTGACGCGCCCGTCGTCGTCCGCGAGCAGCCTGTACACCGGCGGTCCGTAGCCGACCCAACCCATCTCGGAGCTCCACGCCGGCTGGACGCCCCACCGACCGTCGCGCTGCTCCGCGTACCGAAAGCTGACGGGGCCGCCGATCTCGGCGTGGCCCGAGATGATCGCGCGCCGCGCGAGTAAGTGCAGCTCGCCGGACGAGTCGACGACGATTTCGATCGGATCGAGGGCTTCCCCGCTGGCGCAGGCCGACGCCCACACCGCGAGCACGAGCAGCGACGACGCACGAACGAGCGACGGCGCGCGCATCCCCACCCACCGAGTCTCGTCCGCCGCGGAGTGGCACGCAACGGCGCGTGCCGGGACCGGAGGGCGGAAGCTTCGTCTGTCGGTCGATGGCGTCGACGCCGGTCGCCGACGGGCGCTCGGCCGCGTCAGCGCGACGCGGGCACGAAGTCCGTGCAGAAGGCATCGATGTCGATCCGATCGAGGTCGTCGACGACGCAGGCCGAGATGCCGTCGTGCTCGCGCGTCGCGCGCACGTACGTCAGCCAAGCGTCGCCCGGGTCGTGCACGTCCTCGTGGTGAAGTGCGACGAACACGATCGCGCGCTCGGTGCGCTCGACGACGTGCACCGCACAGTGCTCCGCCACGAGATCCACGCCCGTCCGGATGCGGCCGTCGGAGATGGACGTCTGCCGCCATCCGGACTCGCTCGCGAGCTCCGCGACCGCCGCGTCTGCTGCGCGTCCAGCGCGGCGAGCGCTCCTCACACGCCGTCCTGCACCGCGGCAGCCGAAAGACCTGCCGCGAGCGAGTCGGGGTGCCGCGGTACCAGGATGTTGGTATGCTCGACGCATAGCGACCACCGGCAAGAACACGAGCTTCGTGCTCGACCCGAAGCTGCAGGAGTTCATCCGTGATCAGGTGGACGGAGGCGGCTATCGCTCGGCGAGCGAGGTGATGCGGGAGGCGCTCGAGCGCTTCGCTGACGAGAAGCGCAAGGAAGAGGCGTTGCTCGCCGCGCTCGATCACGGAGTGGCGAGTGGGCGGGCGGCGCCGGGGGTGTTCGAGCGCGTGCGCACGGGTGGCTCGGGCGCGCGCAGGAAGAAGCGGCGCGCGAGCCGATGAGCTCGCCCCGGCGGCGCCGAGCGAAGGTCTTCTACACGACCGCGGCGGAGCGGGATCTCGAGGGCATCGCCGCCTACACGCTCGACGTGTGGGGGCCCGAGGAGCGCGAGCGCTACCTCGAGATGCTGGAGCGGACCTGCGAGCGCATCATCCCCGAGCATCGCCGCTTGGGGCGCGAGGTCGCGGAGCGTGCCGGCATCTCTCGGTGGCGCGCCGAGAGCCTCGTCATCTTCTTTCGCGACGTGGAAGGCGGCCTCGAGATCGTCCGGTTCCTCCACGAGCGCATGCTGGCCTCGCGGCATCTCTGACCCGCTCGCCGAGGACGAACGGTCTCGTTCCGTCGACGGCGACGGATCGCTCGAGACCGCGTGCCCGTCGCGCTGGGCTATCCTCGCTCGAGGGACGCGCGAGAGGACGGGAAGCGATGAGGAACAGGTGGGCTCGGCTGCGTCTCGTGTGCTGCGTCGCCTGCTCGATGATGGCCGGATGCGGCGTGCTCCGTAGCCAGCGCGTCGTCAGCTCGACCCACGGGATGCCGGCGATCCGACCGATCAGCTGCGGCTCGGCGGGCCAGGCGCCACAGCGCGCGTTCGAGTTCACCGCGCCGGGCGACGGCTACTACGCCTTCGAGTCGCGCACGCGCGACTACGACGGCGTGCTCGCGATCTGGGATCCGAACGGCCAAGAGCTCGGGTGCAACGACGACGCGGGCAGCACGCGTCGCTCGCGAATCGACCTCCTCCTCGTGGAAGGTCAGACCGTCGAGATCATCCAGGGCGGCTACTCCGGCGCCGCGGGCACGTTCGAGCTCCAGGTCCGCACGGGCGACGACGTCGGCGGCGAGCTGCGCATCGAGCCGCTCGGCCAGGGCAGCTACGTCCTGACGCAATGACGGCGGTCTCCGCGCAGTCGTGCGCCGAATCCGCTGGAGCGATGTCCCTTCGGACACGGATCGGGCCGAGCGCGCTAGACTCACGCCATCCGTCGCCTCGAATCCAATCTGGTCCTCGCCGTCGCCTCGGTCTTGGTCGCGTGCGCGAGCTCGCCTCGTGAGCCCGCGCCGGCCGCACGAAGTGTCGAGCGCGTTGCGCACCGCGCGGGCCCCGCGACCATCACCGAGGACCTCCGCGTCGTGCGTGTCTTCGATCCTCCGTTGTTCGATGCTGCGCCGCCGCTGGTTCTCGACGGCGGTGAGGCGAGCGTGACGCCGGGCGCGAACCGGCAGACCGTGGATACGGGGCCTCCACCGAGCGGGCCACTGACCCACTACGCCGATCTCGTCGAGCTCTCGGATGCCGAGTCGCCCGCTACCTACACGCTCTTCCCGAGTGGCGGCGGTGTCGGGTGTGTCGTGGAGACCGCGCAGCGGATGCTGCTGGTCCGGTGGGTCTCCGACGCGGGGCGCGACGCAGACGCCAACGAGGCCGCGCGCCTCGCGGTCGAGACGGGCACCGTGGGTTTCGTTGCCGAGGGCTGCGGTGTGCGGACGATCGCCTTCGCGCTGCCCGGCGCGCACCCGGGCGCTCGGCTCCTCGCCGCTGACGATTCGGACGGAGAAACGGTGCTGGTCGACGCCGCCGGCGTGGCCTACGGCTTCGCCGAGCACGGTACCGTGCTCGCGCGCCTGGCGACCCGCACCGAGTGACACCACCGGTGAGCCCGAGAACGCGTCGAACCGACGGCCACGCGCCGATGGCGGGTCGTCGACGACGCCCTGCCGAGGAAGGCCGCGTACCGCGACCCAATGAGTGACCGCGCTGCTGCGGACCCGGGTTGCGGCGGCGCTCCTCGGCGTGCGATCACGGAGCTCTGGCGCGGCTGCGAAGCTTCGGGGTGATCGGGGACGTGCACGCAGAGGACGCGGCGCTCGAGGTCGCCCTCGGCTCGCTGCGGGCGCTCGATGCCGCGCTGTGCGTGGGCGACATCGTCGACGGAGCGGGCGACGTGGAGCGATGCTGCGAGCTGTTGCGCGCTGCCGGCGCGTTCGTGGTTCGAGGCAACCACGAGCGCTGGCTCCTGCAGAGCAGGATGCGCGCGCTGCCGGACGCGACCGACGTCGCTGTCGGACGAGTGCGTCGCGTGGATCGCGTCGCTGCCGCCGACGCTCACGCTGGAGACGATCGCCGGACGTCTGCTGCTCTGCCACGCGGTGGGCGACGACGACATGTCGCGCCTCGCGGAGGACGCGCTCGCGTCGAGCGACGGATTGTGCGTGCGCCGCGCCATCGTGAACGCCGGGATCGCCGCATCGTGAACGCCAGGATCGCCTGATCGTGAACGGCAGGATCGGCATCATGAACGCCGAGATCGGCGGATCGTGAACGCTCGGCGCGAG
>JALYRN010000662.1 GCA_030855295.1 Myxococcota bacterium
CGCCAGACCCATCGCCTCGGCGCGAACGCGGCTCGGCGGCCCTGCCGACGCGAGCGCGGCCTCCAGCACCGCGAGGGCGGGCGCCGCCCGATCCTCGTCCAGGAGCGCGTGCGCGCGGTCGACCGCGTCCTGCAGCCCGTTCGTCCCGTGCGTGATCATCTCGTTCGTGCTCAGCTCGGGCGTGCTCATCTCGGGCGTGGGAGCCTCGCACGGAGACCGCTTGTGAAGGGTACCTCCCGTGCCGATGTCACGAGGTCCTCGCTGTCCCACTTCTGCGTACCCCCATGACACTCTCGACCGAGCCCGGTCCCGCGTCCGGCATCGCCGACGTCGATCCTGAGTCTGCGGCGCTCTTCCGCGTCGGCGCCGCACTGGCGTCGGAGCTCGATCTCGATCGGCTGGTGCAGCGGCTCACCGACGAGGCGACGCGCGCGGTCCAGGCGCAGCTCGGAGCCTTCTTCTACAACGTCACGAGCGATGCCGGCGAGAGCTACATGCTCTACGCTCTGTCCGGCGCGCCGCGAGAGGCCTTCGACGGCTTCGGCATGCCGCGCAACACGGCGCTCTTCGGCACGACGTTCCGCGCGGACGCGGTCGTCCGCCTCGACGACGTGCGGACCGATCCTCGCTACGGAAAGAGCGCGCCACACCACGGCATGCCCGCGGGACATCCGCCGGTGGTCAGCTACCTCGCCGTGCCGGTGGTCGCGCGCGGCACGGCGGGCCAGGTCATCGGGGGGCTCTTCTTCGGCCACCCCGAGCCCGCTCGGTTCACCGCGCGCGAGGAGCGGATCGCCGTCGCCGTCGCAGCGCAGGCGGCCGTCGCGATCGAGAACGCGCAGCTCTTCCGCGAGCTGCGGCGCAGCCGCGAGGAGGAAGCGCACCGCGCGCGCCGCGCCGCGATGGCCGCCGAGATCGGATCGCTCCTGACGCGCGGAGGTGCGTTGACCGAGACGCTGCGCGACTGCGCTGCGGTGCTCGTGCGAGACGAGGCCATCGAGGTCGTGCGCATCTGGGTGCAGGAGGGCGACGAGCTCCACATGCGCGCGAGCGTCGGCAGCGGCGAGCCCGCCGAGCGCTCGGGACGCGTACGACCGGGCGAGGGCCCGATCGGTCGCGTCGCGGTGGAGCGCCGCCTGCTCACGTTTGCCGACGTGAGCCAGGATGCGCTCCCGACGATCGTCGACGAGTCGATGCGCGCGCTCGCCGCGCTGCCGCTCGAGACCGACGACGCCCTGGTCGGCGTGCTCTCGATCCGTGCGCACGAGCCGGTTCCGGAGAGCGTCCTCGAGTCGCTGCGCCCCATCGCCAGCCTGCTCGCGCTGGGGATCCGGCGCGCCGAGGAGCAGGGGCGGCTGCGCACCAGCGAGGTCAAGCACCGCCTCGTCGCCGACGCGTCGAACGAGGGGATCTGGTTCTGGGACGTGGCAACGAACGCCGTCCAGTGGAACGAGCGTCTCCTGCAGATCCTCGGCCTCGAGCGCGCGCAGTGGGGCGGCGACTTCATGGCGTGGTTCGAGCGCGTCCATCCCGACGACCAGCCCGCGATGCGCGCCGCGCTCGACGCGCACCTGGCGCGCCGAGGTCCGTACGACGTCCCGCGCTTCCGCCTGCGCAACGCGTCGGGCGAGTACCGCATCTGCAGCACGCGCGGACAGGCGGAGTGGGACGAGCGAGGCATGCCGCTGCACATGGCGGGCGCCGTCGCCGACGTGACCGAGAGCGTGCGCGCGCAAGAGGCTCTCGCCACGAACGAGCACCGCTACCGGCAGATCCTCGATTCCGTTCGCGACATGGTCTTCTGCAAGGTGCCGGGCTCGAAGGTCGTCTACGCGAACGCAGCCGCGTGCGAGCACTACGGCATGAGCCGTGACCAGCTCGAGGGGCTCGTCGACTCGGGCGCGAACGATCCGGCCTTCACGGCCAAGTACCTCGACGACGATCGCGCGGTGTTCGAGACCGGTGCCACGGTCGAAGATCTCGACGAGCCGAACCGGCGGCACGACGGTCATCTCCGCTTCTTCCACGTCGTGAAGAGCCCGGTGCGCGATCGAGAGGGCCGCATCGTCGAGCTGGTCGGCGTCGCGCGTGACGTGACCGAGCGCAAGCGGCAGCAGGACGATCAGCAGTTCTTGGGCGAGGCCAGCTCCCTGCTGGCCTCGTCGATCGAGTACGAGGCGACGCTCGCGACGGTCGCGCAGCTCGCGGTGCCACGCTTCGCCGACTGGTGCGCGGTCGACGTGCTCGCCGAGGACGGCGAGATCCGACGGCTCGCGGTGACGCACGTCGATCCGGAGAAGGTCGAGCTCGCGCACGCGCTCGCGAAGCGCTGGCCGGTCGATCCCGCTGCCGAGCGCGGCGTGCCCGAGGTGATCCGGAGCGGACGCTCCGAGGTCCACCCCGAGATCTCCGACGAGGTCCTGCAGCAGATCGTCACGAACCCGGAGCAGCTCGCGATCATCCGCGAGCTCGGGCTCCGGTCCTCGATGATCGTGCCGCTGTCGGCGCACGGGCAGACGCTCGGCGCCATCACGCTCGTCACGGCAGAGTCGGGCCGCGTGTACGACGCCGAAGCGATCGCGCTCGCCGAGGATCTCGCGGGCCGCGCCGCGATCGCCGTGGAGAACGCGCGGCTCTACGCGTCCGCCCGCCGCGCGGTGGAGGCGCGCGATCTGGCGCTCGCGTCGGTGCAGCGGTTCAACGTCGAGCTCGAGCGACGGGTGCAGGAGCGCACGCACGCGCTCGCCGAGGCCAACCGCGAGCTCGAGTCGTTCTCGTACACCGTCTCGCACGATCTGCGCGCCCCGATCCGCCACATCAGCGGGTTCGTCGATCTCCTCGCGGCACACGCCGAGGATCGCCTCGACGACAAGGGGCGCCGGTGGCTGCGGACGATCGGCGATGCGAGCAAGCAGATGGGGCTGCTGATCGACGCGCTGCTGGCGTTCTCGCGCATGGGCCGGAGCGAGCTCGCGCGGGAGCGCGTGGACCTCGACGCGCTCGTGCAGGAGGTGCTGCGGCAGCTCGAGCCCGACCTCCAGGACCGCCGCATCGTGTGGTCGCTCCAGCCGCTCCCGGCGGTGCTCGGCGATCGGACGATGCTCCGCATCGTGCTGACGAACCTGATCTCCAACGCCGTGAAGTACACGCGTCCGCGCGACGAGGCGCACATCGAGATCGCGGCCGGTCCCGGCGACTTCGCCACCGACGTCACGCTCTGGGTCCGCGACGACGGCGTCGGGTTCAACATGGAGTACGCTCACAAGCTCTTCGGAGTGTTCCAGCGCCTCCAGTCCAGCGCCGAGTTCGAGGGCACCGGGATCGGGCTCGCGACCGTTCGCCGCATCGTCCAGCGCCACGGCGGGCGCACCTGGGCCGAAGGGCTGGAAAATCGCGGCGCGACGTTCTATCTCACACTCCCGCGCGCCCCGGACCAGACTCCTCCTCCTGCCCTCTCCGCGAGCCACCGATGAATCCCAAGCGAATTCTCCTCGTCGAGGACAACGACAACGACCTCGAGCTGACGCTCACGGCCCTCGCGAAGAGCCACCTCGGCAACGAGGTCGACGTCGCGCGAGACGGAGAGGAGGCGCTCGCGTACCTCGAGCGCCGAGGCGCGCACGCGGATCGTCCCGACAACGATCCCGTCGTCGTGCTGCTCGATCTGAAGCTGCCGAAGATCGACGGCCTCGAGGTGCTCCAGCGCATGCGCGACCACGCCACGCTGCGCACGGTCCCGGTGGTGATGCTGACGTCGTCGCGCGAGGAGCGCGACATCGTCCGCAGCTACGGCCTCGGCGTGAACGCGTACGTCGTCAAGCCCGTCGACTTCAACGAGTTCATGGACGCGATCCGGGAGCTGGGCCTGTTCTGGGCCGTGATCAACCAACCGCCGCCGCGGCTCCGGACGCCCGCATGACGACGGATCGTGACGCGGCCGCAAGCGGCGTCCCCGGGCCGATCACGATCCTCGTGCTGGAGGACGACGATCGCGACGCCGAGCTCCTCGCGGCACGGCTCGAGCTCGACGGCGTGCAGGCCGTGATCGTGCGCGCCCACGATCGGCTCTCGTTCCTCCGAGCGCTCGGCACGGGCGGCCTCGACCTGATTCTCAGCGACTATCACCTCCCGAGCTACGACGGTCACGCCGCGCTCGAGAGCGCGCGCGACCTCGCCCCCGACGTTCCCTTCCTGTTCGTGTCGGGCGCGATGGGCGAAGAGATCGCGATCGAGTCGCTCAAGCGCGGCGCGACCGACTACGTGCTGAAGCACCGGCTCGAGCGGCTCGGTCCCGCGGTCCGGCGCGCGCTGAGCGAGCGCGCGAACCAGCGCGAGCGCCGGCGCGTCGAGGCCGAGCG
>JALYRN010000663.1 GCA_030855295.1 Myxococcota bacterium
GTCGTCGGGCGCGCGGACGAGTCGGAGCTCGCGGAGGACGACGGCGCCGTGCGCCGCGTGCGCGCGGGCGAGCGGGTCGAGCTCGGATGGGACGGGAGCACGAGGGCGCGGTACGTCGCGCTGCGCGGGGGGATCGACGTGCCGGTCGTGCTCGGGGGCCGAGGGACGCTGGTGAGCGCGCGGCTGGGAGGGCTCGAAGGGCGAGCGCTGCGGAAGGGAGACGTCATCCGATCCGCGAGCGACACCGGTGCGGCACCCGCGCTCGCTTCCGGATCTGCTTCCGGTGCTGCGATCCGGCTCTTGCCGGGGCCCGACCTCGCGCGCTTCGCGCCCGGCGCGCTCGATGCGCTGCTCGGGACGGGCTGGTCGCTCTCGCCGCGGAGCGATCGCACCGGCACGCGCCTCGTCGGGACCGCGATCGCATATCGGCGCGGCGCGCCGGACGCGCGCACGACGCCGATGATCGCGGGCGCGATCGAGCTGCCTCCCTCGGGCGAGCCGATCGTCCTCGGGCCCGATCATCCGACGACGGGCGGCTATCCCGTGGTCGCCGTGATCGCGCGCGTCGATCTCGGACGCTTCCACGCGATCGCGCTGGGGCGCGAGGTGCGGTTCGGGAGCGTCGACGCCCAGAGCGCGCGCGCGCTGTGGCGCGAGAGGAGCGCCCGATGACCGATCCGGACGACGACGACGACGACGCGAAGAAGAAGCCGGCCGGGCCCGTCTACACGACGCCCGAGGGCTTCGCGAAGCTCAAGGCCGAGTACGAGCACCTCGGCGGCGTCGAGCGGCCGCGCGTGGTGCAGGGCGTCAGCGACGCCGCCGCCGAGGGCGATCGCTCCGAGAACGCCGAGTACATCTACGGCAAGCGCCGGCTGCGCGAGATCGATCGCCGCATGCGCTTCCTCCGCAAGATCCTCGAGGCGGCCGTCCTCGTCGATCCCACGATCGATCGCGGCGACACGATCTACTTCGGCGCCACCGTCGAGCTCGAGTCCGACGCCGGCGAGACCTTCACCTACCAGCTGGTCGGAGAGCACGAGACCGACGCCGAGCGCGGGCGCATCTCGTATCGCTCGCCGATCGGCGCGGCGCTGCTGCGCAAGAGCGTGGACGACGAGGTCTCGGTCGAGACCCCGCGCGGCCGCCGCACGCTCACGGTCGCGCGGGTGATCTACCGGTGACTCTATTGAATGCTCGCCCCGGCGCGCGGACGGAAGCGACCGGAGCGGGCGAGCCGATCAATCGCCCCGGAGCTCGGTCTGAAAGAAGAGCCACCGGCCGCGCGTACAATCCGCTGCCATGACCAAGCGCGAGCCCTGGATCGTCCTCGTCCTGACCTTCGTGACGTGCGGCATCTACCACCTCTGGTGGCAGTACACGACGACCGAGGAGCTGAGGGACGTGTCCGGCCGAGACGAGCTCAACCCGGCCATGGAGCTGCTGCTGACGCTCGTGACCTGCGGGCTCTTCGCGATCTACGTGGCGTACCGGAACGCGCAGCTCGTTCATCACGAGTACGAGCAGGCAGGCGTCGCCCACGACAGCAAGGCGCAGCTGCTCGTGCTCCTCTACGCGGTCGCGGTGTTCAACGGCCTGACGGCGCTGCTCGCGCCGATGATCCTGCAGGACGAGTACAACAAGCTCGAGGAGCGGCTGCTCGCGCGCAGCGGCACGGCGCCGACCTGAGTCGACAGGAGTGCTCGCCCCGGAGGGACCGGACGGAAGCGCGCGCTTCGCGTGCGGACGGAAGGTCCCGGAGCGGGCGAGCCGATTTTTAGACAGCTTTGAGTCGACAGGAGTGCTCGAGCCGCGCGTCAGCGCGCGATGAAGATCGCCGCCTCGCCCGCCGGTAGATCGAGCGTCAGGCGGCTCCCGGTGCCGCGCACGAGCGCACCGCCGAGCCCCGCCGCGCGCTCGAAGCTCGCGATGCCCTCGAGCTGCCCCGCCGTCAGCCCGTCGATCCCGCGGCCGCTGATCGCGCCGCCGCGGTTCGCGATCATCAGCGCGAGCTCCCCGGAGCGCTCGCCGATCCACGCGACCACGTAGAGGTTGCTCTCCGCGATCAGCGCGACCCGCCGGCCGCGCCGGATCGCGACGCTCTCCGCGCGCGCGCGCCCGACCGCCGCGACGAAGTCGCGCAGCGCGCGCTGCTCGGCGCTCGGCATCTCGCTCGACATCGACACGCCTGCGAGCGCGCCCTCCCAGATCATGTCGCGGCGGTTGTCGGGATCGCCGCCGCCCGGCATCGCGAGCTCGTCGCCGTAGTAGAGGAACGGGATCCCCGGCATCGTGTAGAGCACCGCGAGGGCGCGCCGCAGCCGCGCGTACACCGCCGGGTCGCTCGACGCGTCCGGCAGCGACGCGCAGCCGCCCTCGAGCCAGCGACACCCCGCGCGGCCGTCCATCGCCGCGCGCGACGCGATGCGCGAGGAGTCGTGGGTGCCGAGGAAGCGCACGTGCAGGCCCTCGGGCCGCAGCCGCGTCTGCGCGTCGCGCACCACGCTCTCGACCGCATCGAAGCCCATCGTTCCGTCGATCAAGCCGCCCATGCGGTGGTGCGACGGGAAGTCGAACTGCCCGTCGAGCGCGCGCTCGCCGACGTAGCCGTCGAGCCACTCGTAGCCGTTGCCGAAGCGCTCGCCGCAGCCGTAGTCGACCGCGTCGCCCTCGGTCACCGCCGTCTCGCCGACGAAGTAGTGGCGGTAGCCGCCCTGCTCGAAGCGACGCGCGGTCGCGGCGCGCAGGTTCACGATCGAGTTGGTCTCGACGTGCTTCACCGCGTCGATGCGGAAGCCGTCGATCCCGAACTCCTCGATCCAGTAGAGCGCGTCGTCGGTGAACTGCGCCTCCGCCGCGGGAACGCGCCAGTTGATGTCCGGCAGGTAGGGGGCGAACAGACAGTCGAGCGGTCGCTCGCTCCAGCCGCAGCCGGCGTCGATCCCGCACACGCATCCGGTGCGGAACCACTCGGGGTTCGCCGTGAAGTACTCGTGCTGCTCGTGGACCTGGTTGTTGATCAGATCGAGCAGCACCCGGATCCCGCGCGAGTGTGCCTCGTCGATCAGCGCGTGCAGCGCCGCGTCCCCTCCGAAGCGCGGCTCGACCGCGCGCCCGCGCTCCGGCCAGTAGCCGTGGTAGCCCGCGTAGCGATGCGCGTCGTCGCGCCCCTCGAAGTGCCCCTCCGCCTGATCGTTGATCGGCGAGAGCCAGAGCACGTTCGCGCCCATCTGCTCGAAGTACCCGCTGCGCATCACCTCGGTGATGCCCTGCAGATCGCCGCCGTGGAAGTCCGCCGGATACTCGACCGGCGCGCCGACCGGCGCGTCGCTCGCGCGATCGCCGTTCGCGAAGCGGTCGACGACGATCATGTACATCGTCGCGTCGCGCCAATCGAACGCGCGCGCCTCGATCCAGAACGGCAGATCGATCGGCGCCGCCTCGCGCCCGCGATCGTCGGTGGCGCGGACCGAGAGCAGGTGACGTCCCTCCTCGAGCCCCGCGAGCGCGACGTCGTACGCGCCGGCGTCTTCATCGAGCACCGCCATGCGCGCATCGAGCAGCGCGCCGTCGAGCTCGAAGCGCACGCTCGACGGCGCCGCTCCGTCGAGCGCCGTCAGGATCGCGAGGCGCACCGAGGCGGAGCCGCGCCCGGTCGACGCGTCGTGCGCGGTCATCAGCCGGCCCGGCACGATCTCGGGCCCGGCGTCACACGCGGGCGCGAGCAGCCCGCTGTTGATGCAGTCGCCGTCGTACTTGCGGTGCGCGGCGGTCGGATCGAGCAGGTACTCGCCGTCGACGATCACGCGGTACGCGTGGAGCGTGCCGGGCACGAGGCCGGTCTCGGGGCCGAGCCGGATCTCGAAGACGCCGTCGTCGTCGGGATCGGTCATCGCGAGCGGCGCGTCGCCCCAGCCCGTGAAGTCGCCGGCCATCTGCACGACGCTCGCGCCCGGGCGCGCTGCGAAGCGCACCGTCGCGCTGCACGAGCGGCGCCCCCAGCGCGCCGTCACCGGCGGCGGTCCTCCGTCGATCGGGTCGCCGCCGTCCTCGCCGGGCGCTGCGCCGTCGACCTCGCCCGCGTCCTCCACGGGCACGGCCGCGTCGGGCCGAATCGGCGTTTCGCTTGCGCATCCGGCCAGGAAGACCAGGATTGGCAGCCCCGTCACGAATCTCTGAGTCACCAGCACGACTCGAGTCATGAGGTGCAGTCCATGGCCCTGTCAAACCCGCGTGTGCGCGGATCGCTGATCCTCCCCCTCTCGATCGCCGGCCTCCTCCTGGGGACGGCGTGCGGCGGGCCGGTCCCGCCCGCGAGCGATGGCGGCCCAGCGGACGCCGCTCGCGTCGATGCGCAC
>JALYRN010000664.1 GCA_030855295.1 Myxococcota bacterium
GCCACACGGTGCTCGCCATCGCGACGATCGCGACGACCGCGCGCGCACGAGGGTGATTGACCATCGCGCGTGACTCTATCATGGAGGCTCGCGAACGATGCCGCCGAAAGCGCCCCGCGGCGCCTCCAGCACCACGCCGACGCCTTGGATCCCACGCGCGAGAGCGACACGACCGACCCGCGGCGCGTGATCCGCGAGGTGGCGCTCGTGTACGTCGGCGTGTGCGTCGCGACCGCGGCACTCGGCGCACTGCGCGCGATCCCCGCGGCGCGGGACGCCGCGCACCTCGGCATCGCCGCGCTGTTCCTGTTCGTGCCGCTCTACCTCGCGCGCCGATCGCCGGGCGGCGCGCGCCACTACGGCATCGATCTCGGCGGCCTGCTCGAGGCGGAGCCGTCGGACGACGACGATCGATCCCCCGGCCCGCTCGGCCTCTACGACCTCGCGCGCACGCTGCGCCGCTCGCTTCCGTCGGCGCTGCGCGAGCTGGGCGCCGCGCTCGGCGTCGCCGCGATCGTGTTCCCGCCGTTCGTCGTCGGCTTCTGGCTGTGGCACCGGCCCGGGCACTCGTTCACGTGGAGCCTGCCGCCCGATCTCGCGTCGTTCGCGCTGACGCAGATCGTGCTCGTCGGGCTGCCCGAAGAGGCGCTCTTCCGAGGCTACGTGCAGACGCGCCTGCACGACGCGCTTCCGCCGCGGCGCACCATCCTCGGCGCGCCGGTGCACGTCGGCGTCCTGATCGCGCAGGCCGCGCTCTTCGCGCTCGTGCACCTCGCCACCGAGCCGCATCCTGCGAAGCTGGCGGTGTTCTTCCCCGGGCTGCTCTTCGGATGGATGCGGGCGTGGCGCGGAGGCATCGGCGCGGCGATCCTCTTCCACGCGATGAGCAACGTGCTCGCGGAGATCCTGGTGCGAGGCTGGCTGTGAGGGCGGCCTTCTTCGACATGGACAAGACGCTGGTCCGCGTGAACACCGGGCAGCTCTACGTGCAGTGGCGCTTCTCGCGCGGCGAGTCGGGCTTCGGCGACGTCGCGCGGGTCACGTGGTGGTCGCTGCAGTACACGCTCGGGCTGGTCGACGCGGGCGCGGTGAGCCGCTACGCGGCGCGCACGCTGGCGGGCCGCGACGAGCTGGCGTTCGCAGAAGAGTGCCGCGGCTGGTACGCCGTGATGGTGCGCCAGCACCTGACCGATCTCGCGCGCGCGGAGGTGCAGCGCCGGCGCGACGACGGCCTCGTGCCGGTCGTGCTGACGGGCAGCTCGCCGTACGCCGCGGGCCCGCTCGCCGACGAGCTCGGGATCGAGCACGTGATCTGCAGCCGGCTCGCGGTGAGCGAGGGCCGCTTCACCGGCGACGTCGAGGCCCCGCTCTGCTTCGGCGAGGGCAAGCTGGCGCGCGCGCTCGAGTGGGCGAGCGCGCACGATGTCGACCTCGCGGCGAGCGCGTTCTACACCGACAGCCTGAGCGACCTGCCGATGCTCGAGAGGGTCGGCGAGCCGCGCGTGATCAACCCCGACCCGCGGCTGCGCGCGCTCGCACGCAAGCGCGGCTGGCCGATCGAGATGTGGCGATGAGAGACGAAGCACACCACCTCCAGCCCCTTCCTTCGTTCGTCATCCGGCAGCTGGTGGAGCGGGCGCTCGCCGAGGACCTCGGGCGGGGCGACGTGACGACGCAGGCCTGCGTCCCGCGCGATCTGACCGGACGGGCGCTGCTGGTCGCCCGGGAGCCGATGGTGCTCTCGGGGATCGCGGTGCTCGAGCAGGTCTTCGCGACCGTCGATCCGCGGCTCGAGGTGGAGACCCTCGCCGAGGACGGGCAGCGGGTCGGCGCGGGGACCTTCGCCGCGCGCATCGGGGGGCCGGCGCGATCGATCCTCGAAGGCGAGCGCGTCGCGCTCAACTTCGTGCAGCGGATGAGCGGCATCGCCACCAAGACGCGCCGCTTCGTCGATGCGCTGCCGCCGGAGAGCAAGACGCGGATCGCCGACACCCGCAAGACCACGCCCGGACTGCGGGCGGTCGAGCGCTACGCGGTGCGCTGCGGCGGCGGGCACAACCACCGGGACGATCTCTCGAGCGCCGTGCTGATCAAGGACAATCACATCGCCGCGTGCGGCGGCGTGCGGATCGCGATCGAGCGCGCTCGCGCGTTCGCGCCGCACACGTCGCGCATCGAGTGCGAGGTCGATCGCATGGAGCAGCTGCACGAGGCGATCGACGCCCGCGCCGACATCGTCCTCCTCGACAACTTCGACGACGCCGCGCTCGCCGAGGCCGTCGCGTTCGTCGCGGGTCGCGCGCTCATCGAGGTCTCGGGCGGCGTGACGCTCGAGCGGATCCCGAAGATCGCTGCCGCGGGCGTCGACGTCATCTCGGCCGGCGCCCTGACGCACTCGGCGGCGGCCGCCGATCTCGCCCTCGACTGGGAGGATTGAGTCGACAGGAGTGCTCGCCCCGGAGGGCGCGTACGGGAGCGCGCGCAGCGCGCGCGGACGGAAGCGCGCGCTGCGCTCAGACGCGCCGCAGCGCCAGGTGGTGCTCGAGCACGGCGCGCGCCTCGGTCAGCGACGACTCGGCCCTCAGCGCGCGGTCACGCCACAGCCGCGCGAGCTCCGACGCGATTCCTGCTGGCCGCGACCTCCAGGCGTAGCTGCGTCTCAGGCGCGCGATGCCGTGGCGCAGCTCCCGCCCCTCGTCGGTCGCGCGGTAGCTCCTCTCCGCGACGAGCGAGCACACGCGCGTCCTCGCCGTCGGCGCGCCGATGCCCCGCCTGCGCACCGCGTCCGGATCGAACGCGTCGGCCGAGCCGTGGGCGCGCAGATCTCCGTCGTCACGCTCGTGATCGAGCATGCGTCACCCCCCTTCGAACCCCCGTCCGATGTACAGGATCGGCAGCGGGCTCACAATGCCCCACACCCGAGGCGCCTCGGCCGCGGACTCGGCGTTTCTGCGCGCCCCCACACCGCCTTCGTGGTCGAGCGCGCGCCCGAGCAGAGACTTTCGTCACACGGCCGACGCGGCCACAGCGAAGAACGCAGAGCCGCCCGTTGTGGAGCCCTCCGACGGGACGATGTGCCGCATCGGCGCACCCACCGCGTACGTCGCTCCCTCGATCCGCGGTGGGTGCGCCACTTCCAAGTGGCAGCCCGGAGCAGCAGCCGACCCAGAGCGCTCGTGCTCGTCGTAGACGACTACGACGACGCGCGCGAGATGCTGCGGATGATCCTCGAGCACCACGAGCTCGACGTCGTCGAAGCGCGCGATGGCGCCGAGGCGATCGACTCCGCGAGAGAGCATCGACCCGACGTGGTCCTCCTCGATCTGGGCCTGCCACGCGTGTCCGGATGGGACGTCGCGCGCGCGCTGAAGTCCGACCCGCGCACGTCGGACATCCCGCTGATCGCGTGCACTGCGTTCACGCTCGCGCGGCAGCACGAGCGCGCGCGCGACGCCGGATGCCGGGACATCGTCGTGAAGCCGATCGATCCGCGTGCGCTCGTCGAGGTCGTGCGCTCGGCGCTGGCCCGCTGACCCCAGCAGGAGTGCTCGCCCCGGAGGTCGCGGACGGTAGCGACCGGAGCGGGCGAGCCGATCGAATGCGCGCGCGGACGGAAGGGCCCGGAGCGGGCGAGCCGATTTTCGCGCAGGCCTCGAGTCGCGCGGCCCGCCCCGTCGGGGCCGTCAGTCCGTGCGCGTGAGCGAGCGCGCGAGATCGACGATGAAGCGCGGCTCGACCGGCTTCCGCACGTACGCATCGAAGTGACACACCGTCGCCCACTCGGGATCGACGACGCCGGTCACTGCGATCAGCGGCACACCTGCGAGCTCCGGCATCGCGCGCAGCGTGCGCGCGAGCTGCACTCCGTCGAGCGGACGCATCGTGAGGTCCGTCATCACGAGCTGCGGAGGGCACTCGCGGATCGAGCGCAGCGCCTCTCCCGCATCGGTGAACGCGCGGACGCGAAGCCCGGCGCGCTCGAGCGACAGCGTCGCGAGCTCCAGCGCGTCGGGATCATCGTCGATCACGACGATCTCGTCGTCGTCGCACGGGGGCTCCGGGACCTGCTCTGCGCTCGTCGGCATGTCGCTCCGCGCTCGGTCGGGGCCCGACACGCTGCCCGTGCACATGATTCCGGACGCGACCGTCGCAATCGGGAAGAATGCGAGCGCATGGAGCGCCACGACGTCGACCCGGTGCCGGATCTCGCGCCCGCCTCGGTCGCCCCGCTGCTGCGCACCAGCGCCTACGGTCGCTCCCTCGACGTCCGCGCGCTCACCGGCTCGACCAACGACGACGCGCGGGCGGCCGCGAGCGCGAGCACGCCGCGCGGTCACGTCGTGGTCGCCGATGCGC
>JALYRN010000665.1 GCA_030855295.1 Myxococcota bacterium
CGCGAGAGCGCTCGCGCGCCGGCCGCGGGTGCTCCTGCTCGACGAGCCGCTGGCCGCCCTCGATCGCGACGCGCGGCACCAGCTCACGCAATCGCTCGCGGCGTGGTCCGCGGCGCACGATGTCACCACGATCCTGGTCGCCCACGACGAGTCCGACGTCGCAGCGCTCGCGACCGACACGTTCGCGATCGGCAGCGACCGGATCGCGCGCGTTCCGCGCGCATGACGATCGCGGTGCCCTACTCCAGCGCTCGCACCAGCGCGACGATCGGCGCCAGCACTGCGCGCGCTGCGGCCCGCCGCGCCTCGTCTGCACCGATCCAAGCCGCCGCGCTCGGCCCGACTGCGTAGTACCCATCGACCAGCGCCCGGCCCGCCGCGTTCGACAGCAGGTGACGATCGCGGAAGCGCCGCAGCGCGCCGATCTCGTCGGCGAGGGGGCTGCCGTACGCGGCGGTCGCCACGAAGCACGGCGACACCGTGGTGAAGTTGATCTGCGTCGTCGTGATCTCGGCGACCGCGAGCTCGCCGGGCGCGTTGCATCGGTCGACCGCGCGCACCCCGATCCAGTAGTGCGTCTCGTGCGAGAGCTCGCCGATGTCGACCTCGATCTCGCTGCCGGGCTCGCCACCGATCGGCACCGTGAGCGCGGGTGCGTCGAGCGTCGCCGCCTTCGCCGCGCGCGCCGCTGCGAACGATGCGGCGTCGGTGATCGGCGCCGTTCCCACCCGCACCTCGTAGCGCTGCACGCCGCGCGTGCTCGCCGGCACCTGGAAGCGCAGGTGCGCCCAGATGTGCGACCGGTTCTGCTCGCGATGGTTCTCCGCGATCATCGCGGCCGGCGTGCCCGGCTGCATCACGACGTCGCACATCCCGACGCACGTGCTCTCGGGCCCGCAGATCAGCGGATCGACGCAGGGCCGCGTCTCGCCGCACTCCCGACCGCAGTCGGGCGGCGGATCGGGCTGCTCGCAGATGTTCGTCGCCGGCACCAGCACGCGCAGGCGCGCGCCATCGCTGCCAGCGCGCAGACGATCGGCGCCGCTCCCCGGCGAGCCGGCGGGATCGTCGACGATCGTCGCGTTCATCTCGTGCAGCTCGCCGTCGAGCCCGTGGAGATCGCCGTATCCGATCGGCGTGACCGACTCGAACTCGCCGCCGCTGGACGTCAGCGCGATCTCCGCTGCGTACACCACCGACGGCTGCCCGCGGTACGCGTAGCCGTATGCGATCGCCCAGCTGTCCCAGCGCCCGCTCGGCCCGATCGGCGTCGGGTACGTGGTCTCGTCCCAGCCCGGCGCGTGATCGCCCTCGGTGTTCGCCTCGACGAACACCGTGTAGCTCCCGTCGGGCCACTCGTCGGGCACGTCGATCACCACCGAGAAGGGCGTCTCGCCCGGCGGCGTCGCCATCGTCACCGCGTCGAGCTCCGGCATCACCTCGCGCGCGTCGCGCACGAACCCACGCACGTCCGCGTGGTCGGGGCACGACGTGCAGTCGCCGAGATCGCGCCTCGGCGGATATACCGAGCGCGTCGTGAGCGGCCGCATCCGCGCGGCGCGCGCCGCGTCCTCCCACGGCTCCGAGTAGCCCGCGGCGAGATCGTCCTCACGCAGGTAGCGCCCCTTGTTGCTCATGAACACCGACGCGCAGCTCATGGTGTCGAGCGACTCGTCACCGCCGGTGAACGACAGACAGTAGTAGTCGTCGCGCGTGTTCGGCGTCTCGCCGATCGAGCCCGCGCTCGACGCGTTCCCCTCCGACACGCGCCCCGAGAAGATCACGCGTGGGAACGTCGTGCCGCTCGCCTCGGCGCGTCGATGCGCCCACACCGGCAGCACACCCTCGCGGCGCCCGTACGGCCAGTGCCAGCCGCTGTTCATCTGCAGCGCGCCCGGCCGGTTCGCAATCCCGCGGTACGCGACCGCGTCGGTCAGCCGCACCGTCTCGAAGATCGTTCCGTCGCTGCTCTCGATCCAGATCGCGAGCTGCGCGCGCACCGTCGGCGTGAAGTGGATCTCGATCCGGCGCTGCGTGTCCTGCGCGCGCGCTCCGGCGCTCGGCGCCAGCGCTGCGGAGATCGCGACGAGCAAGAGAGCGAATCGACGCAGGTCCGGCATGCGAGCACGAAAAGCTACAGCGTTCGCCGCCCCGCGGCCAGACGAGCGTCGCCGGGGCGGCGGACGGTGGCCGAGAGCGACGCCGCGCTCGTCAGAGGCCCTTCACCAGCGCGGCGACGAGCAACACGCCGAAGCCGATCACCCAGGACCACAGGGCGATCGTGCCGCTGATCCCGAAGCTGCCGAACTGAGCCAGCAGCGCGACGACGTAGAGCACGAGGCAGACCACCCAGGTGATCTGTTTGGGAGCGGACGTGTTGAATGCCATGGCGCGTCTTTCCTGGAGCTCGAAGGGGGGAGAGCTGCCGGGCAGCGCTGCGTCCGTGTGTGCCGCGAGCGTAACAGAAGCGATCGGCGCGGCGCGGGCCGCACTGATATCGGGTGACGTCGCGGCCGAGGCCTCGCTCGCTGTAGTACGAGCGTGGAGGGCGAGATGAACGACACCAAGAACAACCCGGAGAAACGATTGCTACAGCTCACGCCGACCGCGTCGTGGTGGTTCAAGATCGGCTCGAGCACCAGCCCGTCGATCGACGTCATCTCGCTCGGCGGCGTTCTCGTGCAGGCCCAGCCGACGACGTTCTCCTTCAGCAAGCATCGCGAGCACTGGCTGATCGACGCCTCGATCACCGACCTCGCGAGCACGCTCGGCACGGCCGACCTCGTGGTGGCGAAGCAGTTCGCCAGCCAGGGCACCGACGTGCCGACGAGCGGCCTCGAGGACGACGCCGCGACCGTCGCCGACGCGGCGAAGTGGCGCTTCCAGACGAAGGCCAAGGGCAAGCTCGACGACTCGCCGAGCGGCGACTGGACCGAGGGCGCGCCGCCGATGGGCAACGGGACGCTCCTCTACTACGAGCTGAAGGGACAGGTCGCGAACGACAGCCCTCGCGTCCTCTTCGAGCTCACCGCGAACAAGGAGAACTTCGCGCGCATCACCTGGCTCACCAAGACCCCGTACACCGCCCAGACCGCGGGGTACACCCTCGAGCAGAAGTCGCTGCCCACGAGCTGGACCGGCTACTACTACTACTCGGTCGCGACCGGCCTCTGATCACGGCTCGCGCACGAGGCGGAGCCCGACGACCGCGAAGTGCTCGTCGGGCTTCGCCGCGAACCGACCCGCGCAGCGCGCGAACGCGACCACGCTCGTCCACGCACCGCCGCGGATCGCGCGCGGCGACGGATCGTCCTCGCGCGCCGCGTCCACCTGCGCGACGCCGTCGCACAGGCGGGGCCCGTCGGCCTTCCAGACCTCGATGCACCAGTCGCGCACGTTGCCCGCCATCCCGCGCGCTCCGTAGGGGCTCGTGTCGATCGGATACGAGTCGACGGGAACACGCCGGCGCGCCGAGGCGCGCTGCCCGAGGATGCACGCCCACGTCGGCTCGGGCTGCGATCCCCACGGGAACGGACGGCGATCCACGCCGCGCGCTGCCTTCTCCCACTCGAGCTCGCTCGGCAGGCGCCATCGCCGACCCTCGCGCGCCGACAGCCACTCGGCGTACGCGACCGCCGCGTGCCAGTCGATCGACGCGATCGGGCACTCGAGATCGATCGGCGCTCCATGGTCGTCCGGGAGCATCACGAAGCGATCCTCCTCGCGCGCGACCGCGGGGCTCGAGGTGGCGGTCGCGGCGCGCGACACCGACGGCGCGTGGCGCCAGGCGCGCGCTTCGTCACCGCGGCTCGCGAGGTCGTCGAGGAACACGAGGTACTGCCCGCACGTGACCGGGAACGTCTGGATCACGAAGTCTTCGATCCACACCCGGCGCGACGGAACGGGCTCCGCGGCGAGGGCGTCGTGACCGACCCAGGTGAATCCCGCGGGGACGTAGCACTCGCCCGGCCCGACTCCGCACGGCAGGCGCACCGGCGACGGCGAGCTCGCTGCGGGGCGCGTCGCGTCCCACGTCTCGTCGCGGCCGATCACGATCGGATAGCGGATCGCGCCGTCCTCGCCCCGGAGCTCGAGGACGTAGCTCCCGACCGGCAGCTCGACGTCGATCGGCGTCGTCCCGAGCGAGCCGACCTCCTCGAGCACCAGCTGCCGGCGGTGCGTCCGCCACCGGTGCGCCACGACGACCGCGCCGCTCGGATCGCTGTCGAGCACGACGCGCCCGACCCCGCGCAGGAACGACGCGTGCTCGCCGCGATCGTGCTGTCGGAGCAGCAGCTCGTGGTGCGCGGCCGCGACCGCGTCGCCTTCGCGCTCGGCGGCGACGAGCCC
>JALYRN010000077.1 GCA_030855295.1 Myxococcota bacterium
CTCCTCCACGAGCCGCCGATGCCCCGCGCGCGTGATCGGCAGCGGCCCCGGCGGACGCGCCGGCAGCAGCGGCCCGGTGTCCTGCACGGCATCGTCGGGAAGGAACGCCTTGGACATGTGGCCGAGATATGGGGCCGCCGCGCGTCGATCGCCCGCGCGCGCGAAATCACGCTCGCTCGGCGCTGATGGCCGCGCTCTCTTGCCCCGGCGCGCGCGACGTCGACGCGAGCCGACCGCGCGCGGTCGCGTGCGCGCCGTGCGCCGGGATCAGCTCTCCGACCTTGCCGAGCCCGAACGGCGGCATGTTCACGTAGACGCTCTCGTGGGCGCCGCCGCGCACGACGTACGTCTCGTGCCAGACGCCGACCGCGTTCGTGCGCTCGACCTTGCGCTTGAAGTCCGCCCACGCCGGGAAGTGCGCGCCGTCCTTCGCGCGCGCGTAGGCCTGCAGGTGCTCGGCGCTCTCCCAGTACTGCACCATCATCGACGGGTTCGAGGGGCCCGGCGTCTCGGAGCCGAGGAACCCGCTCTCGGGGCGCGAGGCGAGCTCGCGCATCATGCGCATCATCGCGAAGGTGATCGGGATCCACAGGTCGAACCGCCACCAGCGGTTCACGCGCATCCCGATCAGGAACACCACGAAGTCGCGCGGCATCCGCGCGGTCATGCGAGTCGACTCCATCTGATCCTCCGTTCGACATCCACCGATGTTGACAGCGTTAACAATTGCGCCCGCCGAAGCGCTCATGGGCTGCCTGAGAATCGGCTCGCCCGCTCCGGTCGCTTCCGTCCGCGCGCGCGGCGCGCGCTCCCGTGCGCGCCCTCCGGGGCGCCCGGGGCGAGCACTCCTGTCGGGTCACGGCCCCAGCCCACGCACCAGCGCCGCGACCGAGCGCGCGTAGACCGCAGCGAACCCGCCGTCCTGCGCGCTCCAGGTCTCGGGCGGCATCCGGTACGAGATCGTGACCAGCCCGTGCACGTGCGCCCAGATCGACAGCGCGACCTCGCGCTAACACCCGCGCGACGAACGCGCAAGTACCTCGCGCCGATCAGGGATCGCGGCGGAGCCTACTTGTAGGCGATTGCAGCGCTCGAGGGGCCTGCCAGGGGGATCACTTCGAACCGCTGGAAGCCTGCCTCCCGGCACCACGACTCGAAGTCGCGAGCGGTGTAGTCGAATGCATCGCCGAACTCGACCAGCATGTTGAGAGACATCATGAGCCCGAACGCGTTCTGCCGGCGGGCGTCGTCGATCAGGGCTTCTACGACGATGAACGCGCCCCCCTCGGGAAGCGCGTCGTAGGCCGAGCGGATCAGATGCATCTTCTTCTCGAGGTTCCAGTCGTGGAGGATCATCCCCATCGTCACGACGTCGGCCTTCGGGATCGGCTGGGCGAAGAAGTCCAGCGACTCGGCGCGGACTCGATCGGTCAGACCGGCGGCCTCGATCGAGCGCTGCGCGATCGGCTGCACCGCCGGAAGATCGCAGCTCGTGCAGGTGAGGCGAGGATGGCGCGTCGCCGCCAGGATCGAGAGCTGAGCCGTCGCGCCCCCGACATCGCAGAGCGTCGCGTAGCGTGAGAAGTCGAACTTCTCTGCCAGGATCGCGAAGTTGCCCGCGGAGATCCCAGCCATCGCGCGCATGAACTGTTCGAGGCGTGCGGGGTCGGCGTAGAGTTCGTCGAACATCGGCTTGCCGGAGTGCTTGATCTCGTTCTGCGGCTCGCCGGTGCGGAGCGCCGGTGTGAGGTCGCCCCAGAATCGATAGAGGCGTGCATTCGCCATCTCGAGGATGCCGCCCACGTAGCTGGGGCTGTTGCGATCGAGGAACGCAGCGCTCTGCGCCGTGTTGCGGTAGCGCGCCGATGCCCCCTCGCCCTCGCGATCCAACATCCCCAAGGCGACGAGCGCGTCGAAGAAGTCGAACCATGCGCGACGATGGAGCCCCAGGGCGGTGCCGAGCGCAGCGGCATCGGCGGGCCCCTTGGCGAGCTCGGTGAACACCCCGAGCTCCACTGCGGACAGCAGTGTCTTCGATGCGAAGAAGCCCAGACCGAGCTGGACGATGGAACCAGGATTCAGCTGCTCGGTCATGTCCGCTCCGGGAAATACGTGGAAACCAACGCGGCACACGCCGAGGCAGCACGCTCGCCCGACTCGCGGTCCTGCGCAAGTACCGCTGGTCGCCGCGCTTCGTACGACGTTCAGTCGCGCGCCGGCACGAGCGTGCGACGGGCGATGTCGTCGGCCGACGCGGCCGTCTGCTGCACTCGATGGCCGGGCAGCGCTCGGAACAAGAGGTAGTCGCCATCCGCGAGACGCGCCTTCACCAGCTGCGCGGTCGCGCGATCGCGCCTGCCGATCGGCGATGCGACATCCGCACGCTCGCTCGTGAAGCGCACCGCCACGCGGCGTCCGTCGTCGAGCTCGGTCGCCCCCGAGACGCTCGCCGCGTCGTCGGTCAGAAAGAGCTGCGAGCCCTGCTCGATGCGACCATAGGAGCTGTCCGCGAGCACGAGCTCGAAGTCGCCGTCGCGCACGATCGCCGGGCAATCACCGCTCGGCGTGTGGCCCACCACGAGACGTCCCACGCCGCTCGCGCGGAGCCGCGCGATCAGCTCTTCGCCCGGCAAGAGCGGGTTCGCGAGCTCGTCGGCGAGACGCGAGTACACGACGCTCCGTTGGTTCCATCGCGTTCCGGCGCGCGGCGCCTGATAGCGGATCAGCGCCGAAGGATCTTCGCCGCGGGCGAACGCGCTCAGCTCGCTCGAGTAGAACTCGTCGAGCGCCTCCACCCACGCGTCCACGTCCGAGAGGCGCTGCCGTCGGCCCGGCACGAGGCCGAAGCTCTCGGCGGTGACGCCGCCGTGGAAGAAGAGCGTCGCGCCCGCGCGATGGCCGAGCCGACACTCGCCGAGGTAGTCGCGCAGAGCGCCGCCGGGCGCGAGATCGTCGAGGTAGCTCTGGACGACGTCCTCGTCGCCAGCGCTCTGCCCCTCGGCCTCGAGCTCGGCCGCGCGATGCCGGAACGCCTCCTTGGCGCCCATCGTGTTCTCGAGGATCCAGCGCAGGAGCCCGCCGCGCGACCCCGCGCGAACCTCGGGCGGCGTGCGCGCCGGCGGATGTCCGTGGAGCTCGCGCCACAGACGGAGCTTGTTGATGTCGCGATTGCCGGCGAGCAGCACGACGCGCTCACCGTACTCACGGCGCGCGGCGAGCAGCAGCGCGACGATGCGTCGAGCATGCGGTCCGCGATCGACCGCGTCGCCGCCGAACACGAACGTGACCCCGTCGGCGAGCCGCAGCGCCCCATCCCTCAGCGAGACGTAGGGGTTCTCGTTCGCGAAGGACTCGACCTTGTCCCACCGACCCTCGACGTCAGTCAGATAGGCGATCATGGGCCGCGATCACGAGCACACACCACATCGGCAGCATGCCCCAGTTCGGCTGGTGAGCCAGAGGCGTCTGCCGCTGCACCAACTGCAACGCTCGCATGGGTGGAACTGCCGATGACTCGATCGAGCGTCCCGAAGCCGGATAGGCGAGCGGCGTGCACGCGACGATCACTGTCGGGCGCCGCCGGGATGCGTCAGTCGTACGGCGCGAACGTGGCTGTGCTCTCGCGCTCGGCCGAGAGCTGCTCCAGCTCGCCCTGCGGGTACGCGTCGGGTGAGCCCTCGGGCAGGTGCTCGCGCACGAAGCGCTCGATGCTCTCGCGCGCCACGCGCCCCACGTCGTCGTCGCTGCACTCGTCCCAGAGGTCGAAGATCGCGCGGCGCCGGTGCTCCGCGGTGTGCGATCGATTCGTCCAGATCCGGCGCACGCGCGCGCGCAGCCGACGGAGGCCCGCCGCGCGCTCGCGTGCCGCGTGCTCGTCGGTCAGCCGATCACGCAGCGCCTCCGTCTCCTCGAGGAACCGGAGCCTCTCCGCGGAGTGGGGATCCTGACCGGCGGCGCGCATCGCGGCGCCCTGCGCGTCGAAGGTCCCTCCGATGCCGATGCCGATCGCCGGCGGCTCGATCGTCGCGATCGCGCCGCCCGGCTCGGTGAGGAGCTCGGGCAGCACCTGTGTTCCGTCCGGCCCGCGGATCTGGTTGGGATCGAGCGACAGAGCGACGAGCGGGTCGACCAGCGGCGCGAACGGCTCGAGCAGCTCCGCGAGCGCGTCGGGGAGCGCGGGCTCGGGCCTCGGCTCGACCGCCGCCCCCGAGCCGTCGGTCTGCACCGCGTCGCGCGCTCCGAGCGCGAAGTCGGCGCGATCCGCGAACTGCACGGAGCCGTCGGGTCGGATCACCGCGGCGAACCCGTCGCCCTGGTGGACGTAGCTGCCATCGCGTCGCGGCACGAGCTCGATCCGGCGGTGCGAGACGTACCCTTTCGTCATCGCGCGGGCGCGCAGCTCCGCATCGAGACGCTCCTCGATCGCGCGCTCTTCGCGCAGCGCTTCGCCCTCGGGCGTGATCGCGTCGAGCGCGTACCACGATCGCGCGACGTGCTCGGGATCGATCGCCGGCGCGAGCGACGCCGGTTCGTCGCGCGGCGCGGGAGCGACCATCGGGGCCACCGGTTCCATCGACGCCTGCTCCGGCGCCACGGGCGGTGGTGGCGGCTCGTGCCGCACCGCCGCCGCAGTCCGCGTCGGTCCCGGCACCGCGACCGGCGAGACCGATCGCGCCGCCGCCACCTCGCCGGACGCCGCCTCGCTGGAGGGTTCCTCGATCGCGATCGAGAGCGCGAGCAGGTCGGCGTCGACGTCCGCGCGGCGCGTCGTCGGCGCGCTCCAGCCGCTCGGCATGGCGACCACCGCCGCGAGGTGCACGCCCGCCGAGAGCACCCATGGCAGCAGGCGCGCCGTCCTCGGTCGTCCGCCCACGTTCGAACGTGAGCACGCCGCGCGCGCCTTTCATTCCCGCCGGCGGCACGCGAGCCGGCGTGCGTCGTCAGCGGCGTCGCTTGCTCGAGGGCGTCGGTCGCGCGAGGGATTCGATCCACGCCATCCGCTGCCGCTCCAAGCTCAGGAGCGCGTCGAACACCGCGAGCTCTCGCCGGTCGCCTTCCTGCACGAGAGGAAGACCGAGGTCGCCGGGAGGACCGCCGAGGAACGTGAGCTCTCGCCCGACGGACTGGAGGAACGCGCGGAGCACGTTGATCGCGCAGAAGAGCGCCTGGAAACCATCGATGCCGACGATGTGCCGGCGAAAGGGGTGCTCGTTGCCGCTGACCTCGAACGCACATCGCCAGTCGCCCTCGGGCGCCGGCTCGGGCTTGCGGATCACGACGCGCACCGGAGCGCCGGTGCGTGTTCGGTACTCGCGTGTCGCGATCACGTCGGCGAGGAGCTGGTCGTCCTCGGCCACCGACGTCTTGCGCGCACGGGTTCGTGGTCTCGTGTCGTGCACGTGGATCCGTTCACCGCCCGCAACCACTTTGGTCGGTTGCTGCCCGCGTTCAGCCGCGCCGCGCGACCGTGGCTCAGCGCCGCGCGATTCGCCACGCCGAGCATCGAAACGATGCATGAGTCCCGATGTCTGCCGAATCGAGAAGTGCGTCAGTCGGAGCGCACCGCACGATCGCGGCTGGCCTGGTCGGGGTCCGCCTGACGTTGGCCGTCGATGTCGATCACAGATAATCCGGGGGGCCGAGCGCGTCGCTCACCTCGAGGAGCGCTTGCCGCACGCGCGCCAGCTTCGCTTGGCCCAGGACTTCGGCCCAGCGCATCTCGATCGACGCGATCACCTCCGTCGACGCGCGGAGCAGCTCGACACCACGCGGCGAGAGCTCGACGCGCAGCGCGCGTCCGTCGAGCGGGTCGACGCCACACACCAGGTAGCCTCGCTCCTCGAGCGAGCGCACCAGCTTGCCCATCGCTTGCTTGGTGATCCCGGCGCGCTGCGCCAGGTCGCTCACGCGCGCGCCGACCGAGACTGGCAATCTCGAGACGACCTGGACGTCGGATCGTCGGAAGTCCTCGAATCCCCGCGCGCGGATGTCGCGCTCGAACTGCTCCTGGAAGAGCTCGTAGGAGCGCGCGAGAGCGCGGCCGATGTGGGTCCGTCGGAAGTCGCTGATCGGCTCGCGCATGTGGGGAGAGTAACGAATCGCGCCGAGATAGGAAGCGTGGTTGACGGAATAGGAAACCAGGTTTACGTTCGTCCAGTGAGTCGACCACGGAAGCGCAGGAAGGAGACGCCGAGATGATGGTGATACGAGTGGTGGTGCAGGTGCGACCGGAGCACGTGGACGCGTTCGCGGCGCACATGCGTGCCGAGTCGCTGCAGGTGCGAGCGCTCGAGGGCTGCCAGCGCTACGAGCTCTTCCGCGATCCCGAGGCGCCCGGGCGCTTTCTTCTCTACGAAGAGTGGGCCTCGCGCGAGGCCTTCGACGCGTACCGGGCGTCGGACCTGCTCCGTGAGAGCTTCGCGGTGCTCGGCCCGATGATGGCGGCCCCGCCGGACAGCGTCTACTACGCGGCATCGCCGCAGCCCGCGTCGCGCTGAGCGCGCGTCAGCTCGCGGGCGCGATGCAGACCTCGGGTGGAGCCGCTTCGTCTGCGAGTAGGAAGGCCGCCACGACGCACATCTCGTCGGTCGCTCGACCGCCGCCGACCACCGTCGTATCGCCGCGGTTCTCGTACGTGCAGGTCCACTCGAGCGCGCTCCCCGCACGGAGGAGCAACGGCGAGCCCGAGAGATCGAGCGTCGTCGGGTGCGCCCAGTCGGTCGAGGCATAGAGCTCCGAGGCCGAGCCGTCGGCGTCGATCGCGCGGATCACGAAGCTCGTGCCGAGCGCGTGCATGTGCGACCAGAGGCGAACGATCTCCACGTCGTGGGTGAGCGCGCAGCGTGCGGTCACGTCCACCCTGGTGCGGTGCCCCACCGAGATCGATTCTTCGTCGACTGCGTTCACCAGCGCGTTGATCCAGCGATCGACCCCCGACGGCTCGGCGACGTCGAGCGAGACCGTCACCGCCGACGTCGCCGGGCCCGCGCTCGCGAGCACGTGGTCGTGCACGATCAGCCATGCACCCGCCGGAAGCAGCATCGCCGCGCCAGCCGGGAACACATAGTCGGCCGGACCGCCCTGCGCTCCGACGAGGAGCAGTCCGCTCATCCCGTCGCAGCGACGCGATCCGGGCACCGGCGGGTGCTCGCCCGACGCGAGCACGTACTCGAGAGAGACGTGGTGGGACGCTGCCGACGGCGTGATCCGGATCCGCGTGAGCGCGGCGTCGCCCTCGACGGGAGAGGGTGCGAAGTGGCAGACGTCGAGCTCGGTGCCGGCAGGGACTTCCACGGCGTCGCTCGTGATCTCGTGCATGGACGACGTGCTCGCACCCGGATCGCACGACGTCGCTAGGGCGAGGAATACCGCGAGCCGGATCGCTCGCACGGGCGCGCGATGGAGCACGGCTCCGAGGATCTCACGAAGCGCTCTGGGTGGGCAGCGCAAACGGCGCGGCTCGAGGGCGAGCACGGCTGCCGGCTGCAAACAGCACTCAGCTCAGTGGAGCCGGCGACGCAACTCGAAGCGGCTCGATCTCCTCGATCTCGTGGCCTCTCGCCGCTCCAGCCTACCGTTGCTGTCGTACGAGCCGCCCCCGCGTCGACCCGTCGCGCTACCCTGCGCTGCGATGCTGACCTCGATCCTCACGCACCCCGGCGGCGCCCACAAGGACGACTTCCTGGCCGTCTGCTTGCTCGCCGCGAAGCACGGCGCGCCCGTGGTGCGCCGTGATCCGAAGGAGGAGGACCTCGCCGATCCTCACGTCGCGGTGGTGGACATCGGAGGCGACCACGATCCGGCGAAGATGAACTTCGACCACCACCACTTCCCGCGCGAGCACCCGCCGACGTGCGCCCTGAGCCTGGTGCTCGACCACTACGGGCTCTACGAGGACGCGCGCCGATTCTGCGAGTGGCTCGAGCCCGCGGAGTGGTTCGACTCGCGCGGACCGAACAAGACCGCCGAGATGCTCGGTGTGCCCCGTCGCGCGATCGGGCAGCTGCACTCGCCGATCGACGTGACGCTGCTCCGGCGCTTCGCCGCCTCGTCCGAGCTGGCCCCCGGCGAGCCGCTCTACGAGGTGATGCGCTTCATCGGCGAGGACCTGCTCGAGTACCTGCGCACCGTCCGAGAGCGCATCGCATGGGTGGAGCAGCGCGGCGAGCGCTGGACCGTCGAGGTCGGCGAGGAGCGCCTCGGCGTCGTCTTCCTTCCCCACTCCGATCCGCTCCCCGAGGAGCCCTCGGCCACCGTCGCGGCGTACGTCCGCGCGCGCGACCTCGGCGACGAGGTGTGCGCGATCATCTACCCGGACCGCCGCGGGCCCGGCTACGGCGTCGCCCGCTGGGAGGACCACCCGCGGCTCGACTTCGCGCGCGTGGAGGCGGAGCCGGACGTCCCGTTCGCGCACAAGAGCGGCTTCTTGTGCAAGACGATCGCGACTGATCCCGAGCGGCTGCGCGAGCTCGTCCGGCGCGCGTGGCGCTGAGCTCCGCAGGAGCGCGCTCCCTGGCGCTCGCGGACATCCGCTCAGGGGTCCGACGGCAGCGGCACCCACAGCACCACCGAACGCGTGTGATCGAGGCGGCCTGCGAGGACGTAGCCGCCGTCGATTGCGAGCATGCGCCGCGCCGACGGCTCGAACGTGGCGGGGAGCGCGATGTCGTGGCGGGCGAGCACCACCCCCGTGGTCGGGTCGAGCCGCGTGAGATCGAGCCGCGGGCTCCGCGCGGCGAACGGGTTGGCGGCCGCGAGCCACAGCGCGCCATCGTGGTGATCGAGCTGCAGCTGCGTGAACCCGATCGACAGCCCCTCGATCGTCTGCTCGCGCACGATCGCTCCGTCGGGCGCGACGACGACGAGCACCAGCTCGTGCGATGTCCGCGGCACCACGACGTAGAGCCCACCGTCGGGCGCGGCGGCCATCGCCGACCACGACGAGGTGTGGCTCGTGGTGGCGAGCGGTGCCGATGCGATCTGCTCGAGCGTGCCCTCGCGGAAGAGCGTGAGCGTGCCGCGTGACACCTCGCCGAAGCGGCTCCACGCCAGCGCGAACACGCCCGCGTCGGTCGCGACCAGGCCGTCGACCGCGGCCATGCCGGACGTGACCTCGAGCGTCGCCTCGTGCGCGAGCACGCCCTCCGGCGAGACGATCCCCAGCCACGGTCGGGCCTCGCTCAGCGCGCCGGCCGCGAGGCTGCCGCCGATCAGGAGACCGCTCGAGACCGGCAGCAGCGCGGTGATGCGGTGATCGCAGGGCGGCGCTCTCGTCGCCAGGGTGCCCGGGAGCGTGTCCGCATCGACCAGCGCCCGCAGGGCTCCCCGCGGGCCGCGGATGCGACGCGACGGCGACGCGTCGGGCTCGGGGCAGCGGCGAAGCTCGGCGCTCGTTCCCGCGGAGGTCGCCACTCGATGCGCGCGCGTCAGCACGAGCTCTCCGCGCTCGCGCTCCTGCGGGATGCGCTGCTGCTCGCTCGGGGTGGTCCACCACACGAGCTGGCGCGCGCCGTCGAGCGCGGCGTGCGAGGGGCTGTGATCGGCGAACGACGCGACGTGCGTCGGACTCGCGCTGCGGTCGCCGACGTCGATCGCGTAGCGAACGAGGCCGGTG
Organism: Myxococcota bacterium; assembly: GCA_030855295.1. Taxonomy (GTDB): domain Bacteria; phylum Myxococcota_A; class Polyangia; order Polyangiales; family Sandaracinaceae; genus Sandaracinus. The sequence continues at coordinate 9,614 of JALYRN010000077.1, forward strand.
CGCTCGAGCGCGAGCACGCGAAGCTGCCCTCGATCGAGCGCGATCCAGCGAGGCGCGACCGGATCGTCTCCGGCGAGTGCGATCTCGACGATCGGCGGCGATGTCGATGTCGACGCCGCGACCTCCACGGCGACGCCGTCCTCGAGCGCCCCGCGCGACGTAGCGCTCGGCTCCACGGGAGCGACCTCGGCCGCCGGCGGCGCAGCACCACACCCGGCGAGGACCGCGAGCAGCGGCACGGAGTGAAGAATGGACGTCGATCGTCTCATCGGGCCCCGCTCCGACGGAGCATCGCTCACCAACATTCGCTTCGCTCTGCGCTGCACCGCGCATGAGCTTGCCGACGCCGAGGCGTTGCACTTGCGCGCGGCAGCGGCACCTTCGGCTTCCGATTCAGCGATGCTCCCAGCCCCGCCGCCGGTCGCTTCTGTCAGCGCGCGCTCTGGTCGAGGGATCGCGAGCCGAGTTCGCGCGCGCTGCGTGATGGGATCGCGGGCGTGGCGGATAGTCGTGTGTAGCAGGGTGGGGACGCCTCGAGACTCCCATGAGAATCGGGGGCGAAGGAGGTCGTCCCCATGGCGAAGAACGTATTGTACCGTGCGGTTCCGATCGAGAGGGTGGAGGGCGCGGCGCTCGCGACCATGCTCGCGGGCGCCACGAAGCTGGTGGTCACGATCGCCCTTCGGCTTCCACGGCGAGTGGTTCCCCGAGGAGGGCTGACCTCGTCGCGCCCCTCCGGGCACGGCGGGCGCTCAGGGCGGGATCGCGAAGCCCTCGATCACGAGATCGCGGCTCACGGGATCTTGCCCGACCACGTACAGCATCGAGTCGGTGGCGGCGATCTGCCGGATGGCGAAGTCGGTCGGCTGCGCGCTCCACCGCTCTGTCGAGAGCTCGTGGGCCTGCACGAGACCAGCCGAGTAGGTGGTGCTCGCGTGGAAGATCACGCCGCCGCCCATCGCGAGGTGGGTGGCGTCGATCCCCGCCGCCGCGGGCACCGTCAGCGTGGACCACGTCGAGGTCGAGAGATCGTACACGTCGATCACGTCGTTCGAGATCGTCTGGCCGCCGATGAAGGCCGTCCCGCTCGGCACCGTCGTCCCAGCGAAATAGACGCGCGTCCCGAGGATGAACGCCTCGGGGTCCATCGACACGAAGACGTGAGGCATGGTCACCGAGGACGAGGTGCCGAGCGCGCAGTCGATCACGTGGAGGGTGTCGCTCCCGTAGTCGCCGCCGAACGCGAGGTCGCGCATCCCGCCGCCGACGTAGGCGCGCGAGCCGTCGCTCGCGGCGGCGAGATAGGTTCGAGGCTCGGGGAGCGAGATCGCGGTCGAGTCGGTTGGGGTGACGAGGTCGACGAGGTCGACGACGGTCGAGCCGGAGCCCGAGCTGTTGCTGGGGGTGCCGCCCGCGACCACCAGCGTGTCGCCGCAGAGGGTGAGCGACGAGGCGCTCCGCGGCTCGCTGGTGCTCGTGCCGAGCGGCGTCACCGCTCCTCCGACCGAGTCGTAGACGAGCACGTCCGAGAGCTCGTCGCCCCCCGGGGTGCTGTAGCCGCCGCCCGTCATGTAGAGCGTCGTCCCCACCGCGAGCCAGCTCATGTTCCAGCGCGCCTCCGGGAACGGCAGCGAGCTCCAGGTCATCGTGCCGAGATCGAGCACGTCGATCGTTCCTCCGGGGGCCGTGCCGGTCGGCTTGGTGACGAACACGAGCTGCCCGCCGACGAGCGCCGCGACGTGCGTCTCGACCCCCGGCCTGGTGATGCGGAATCGAGGCGTTGCGGGGAACAGCCCTCCGGGCATCCCGCCACCGTCGATGTCGGCATCCTCGCCGCCCGGAACACCCGCGTCGTTCGCGCCCGCGTCGCGCCCCAGCCGTGGCGGCGGCAGGCAGCGCCCCGCCTCGTCGCACCAGAACCCGCGACGGCAGTCGCGATCGAAGAAGCACTGCGTGCGACAGCGCCCCGCGAGGCAGTACGAGCCGGCGCCGCACTCTCCGTCGCGCACGCACGGCACCACGCCGGGATCGATGCAGCCGCGCCCCTCCGGCGTCTCGACGCACATCGCGCCGCCGAGACAGTCGCGGCTGGTCAGGCACTCGTTGACGCACTGGCGCTGTCGGCACACCAGCAGGCCAGGACAGTCGCTCGAGAGCGAGCAGTCGCGCTCCTCGGGGAGCTGGCAGGCGCCGAGCCCGTCCTGATCGAGCACGCACGAGAGGCGCGCGGGGCAGTCCGCGCTCGTCGCGCACTCGTTGCGGCAGCGATCGATTCGGCACACCAGCGGCGTGGCGCACTCGCTGTTGATCTCGCACTCGGCGCCGGTGCCCGCGCGCCGAGCGGGCACGCACGCGGCGAGCAGCGCGAGGCACGACGACGCCAGCACGGCGACGCGCGTGGCCCGCCTCACGGCGCGCCCTCGGGCAAGCACGACGATGCGTCGGGCGGCACGGGGATCACGCACAGGTAGCCCGCGATCATGGTCGGCTCGCCGCCGCGATCCTTGACGAACATCTGCTCCCGGCACACGTCGCCGAAGCGACAGTCGCAGTCGCTGCGGCACTCGATGCGGCACCGCCCGTCGGACGCGCAGACGAACGAGCTCTCGTCCGCGGCGCAGTCGCTCGCGTACACGCAGGTGCGGTTCGACGGATCGAAGCACCCGCGCGAGCCGTCGTCGCGCATCGTGCAGACCGCGCCCGGCGGGCAGTCTTCGCAGGGCTGCGCCTCGTCGGCGCAATTGCACTCGTTGGTGCACTCGCCCATCGTGCACACGAGCGACGGGGGGCACTCGCTGTTCGTCGTGCATCGCGTCTCGGCGGGCAGCTGGCAGGCGCCGAGGCCGTCGTTGTCGAGCAGGCAGTCGAGCCCGGCGGCGCAGTCGCGCGACGTCGCGCACTCGCGGCGGCAGTAGCCGAGCCGGCAGACGAGCGTCCCGTCGCAGTCGCTGTTGAGCCCACACTCCCGGCCCTGCGACAGCCCGTAGGGTGAAGGTAGGCACGCGCCGAGAAGAAGAAGCGCCAGTGGAAGGGCGATGCGCATTGGGGCTCAGTACGCCACGAGCACGGCGATGCTACCAGGTCCGATCCGGAGGGACGCGTGGGCGGCGGCGCGGATCTCGGGATCCGACGGAGCCCCGACGAAGATCCCGAACCCTACCGCCGCGGCGAGGGCACCCACGGCGAGGAGACCGCCGCCGAGCCCGTACTGCAGCGTGCCGATCGCATCGAGCTCGGTGTGAGCCGCGGTGAGCTCTTCCTCGACGAACGACGTGTTGCAGCTCGGCACCGCCCGACACGCCTCGAGCTCGGCGAGCGTGGACGCTTCTCGCGGATCGGTGTCGAGCGCCGCGACCAGCACCAGCACGAGGCCCGCCGCGAGGCTCGCGCCGCCGGCGCCGATCACCACGCCGCCGACGGTGCGCTGCAGCTCGGCTCCGTCGTGGCGCCGCACGAACGCCCCGTCCTGCCATCGCAGCTCGGGCGCGAGCGCGGTGTCCTGCGCCGGCTCGATCGTCGCGAGCCCCTCCCACGGCTCGCGCTCCTCCACGTCGAGCGCGAGTGCGTGCCGGCCGCGAGGCAGCGGGATCGCCCCGCGCGCCTCGACCGCGACCCCGTCGATCCGCAGCTCCGAGCGCGCGTCGGGCAAGCGCAGCGAGAGCGTTCCCGGCGCGGCGTCGGGGTCGGGCTCGAGCGCGATCTCGATCACCTGCTCGCCGCCGCGCTCGATCTCCAGCGTGCGCTCGCTGGGGCGGTAGCCTGGCCGGTCCGCGACCAGCACGTGCATGCCCGGCGTGAGCGGGATCGTGCGCTCGAGCGGCGTCGTGCCTCGCACCTCACCGTCGATGGCGATCCGCACGTCGAGCAGCGCGCTCCGGAGCCGCACCGCGCCGAGCGCCGCCGCGTCGAGCTCGAGATCGACCCGCACCCGCGTCTCGGTCTCGCCGGCCACGCGCACGCGGCACTCCGCGTCGCGATAGCCGGGCGCGCTCACCTCCACGCGGACCTCTCCGGCGGGGACGCGGAGCGGCCCCGAGAGCGGGATCACGCCGCGCGGCTCGCCGTCGATCGCCACGCGCGCTCCCGGGATCTGGCTCTCGACCCAGAGCAGCGCGACCCGCGTGCGGAGCACCGCCGCGAGCGCCTCTCCGTCGGCCCGCCGCGGATGATCGCGCGGCACGCCCGCGAGGAAGCGCTCGACGTGCTCGAGCGCGCGGACCGGGCGTCCCAGCTCGTGCTCGATGCGCCCGAGATTCCACTCGATCAGCACCTCGCTCTCGAGCCGGTTGGCCTCCTCGAGCTCCGCGAGGGCCGCCTCGAGCTCGCGGCGACGCAGCTCGGGATCGCTGGCCCGGAGGGCGGTCTCGAAGCGCTCGACGGCGCGCCGGATCCGCTCTCGCGCGGCCGTCGACTGCGCGGTCGCTGGCGTGGGGGCGAGCG
>JALYRN010000666.1 GCA_030855295.1 Myxococcota bacterium
GGGCATCGCGGCGGAGCGCGCGCTCGCGCACCTCGGAGCGCGCCGAGCGCTCCCTCGCCGGACGTCGCACCCGAGCGTGGCCCCGCGATCGTCGGCGGCGTGCCGATCGCGCGCGATCTGCCGCCGTGAGGAGACCTGCCACGGCGCCTCGAAAGCGCGCTGGGGTGCGGGTATCCTCGGCGCCATGCTTCGAGACAAGATCATCTTCGCGCTCGCGCTCGCGAGCCTGCTGTCGTTCGCCGAGCCCGCGCGCGCCGCGGACATCCTCTTCGTGTCCGACTCCGGAGGCGACTCCGGCATCGCGACGGTGCTGACGGCGGAGGGGCACACCGTGACCACGCGCAGCGGCGACTACGCGGGCGGCAACATGGCGCTGCTCGAGGATCTCTCGGCGTACGACGCGGTGTTCTGGAGCGCGTCGGGCTCGGGCTCCGGCTCGACGCACAGCAACGCAGCGGTGTTCACGAACCTGAGCACGTACGTGATGGACGGAGGGCGCGTCTACGTCACGGGCTACGACAGCATCGCTTCGCCGACCGATCCGCTGTTGATCGCCTTCGTCGGGGGCACCGGCTCGGTCGACGGACCGGGCTCGCTGAGCGCGGTGATCGCGGGCGAGAACAGCTTGAACAGCGGCGTGGTCGACATCCGCGGCGTCGTCCCGAGCGGAGGCTCCGGCGATCTCGACGGGGTCACGGGTCTGACGAGCGGAACGATCGCGGTCGTCGCGGGCAGCAGCGGCAGCGCGTGGACGCTGCGCACGCTTGGCAGCGGAGAGATCGCGTACGTCAGCAACGGCGACAGCGGCACCGGGTCCGCGGCGTCGTGGGGGATCACGAGCGCGGGCGGCGCGGGCGCGTACAACGCATCGCTCCGCAACTTCTCGCACGCGGCCGAGGGCGCATCGCGCGAGCCGGGCGCGCCGATCATCGAATTCACCTCGCCGTCGTCGGCGGACGAGGGCGCAGAGGTCGTGATCACGGTGAGCGTCACCGACGAAGAAGGCGATCCCGCGACGTGGTCGTGGGACCTCGACGACGACGGGGTCTTCGGCGACATGGCGGGCGTGACGAGCTACACGATCCCCGCGGGCACCAGCGACGGCGACGGCTCGGTGCGCGTCGCAGTCGAGGCGACCGACGGAACGAACACGAGCACGCGCACGCGCACCGTTCGCATCGCGAACGTCGAGCCGCGGATCACGTCCTCGCCGCCGACCGAGACGAGCGTGGGCGCGAACCTCCGCTACGCGATCGTCGTCGACGACCCGGGCGGCGCGAACGACGCGCCGAGGTACACGGTCGTCCGAGGCCCCGCGAGCGCCACGATCACCGACGCCGGCACCTTCACCTGGATGCCGACCGAGCTCGACGTGACGAGGCCGGCCGAGCGCGTGACGATCGAGATCTCGGTCGACGACGGCGACGGCGGGATCGCGATGCAGAGCTGGGAGATGTCGGTGTCGCCGAACCGAACGCCGGAGGGGCTGCTGCTGGTGTATCCGGCGAGCGGGATCGTCATCGCCGATCCGCTGCCGCGCCTGGTCGTCGGCAACGGCACCGACGCCGATCCGCTCGACACGCTCGTCTACTACTTCGAGCTCGACGACGATGCGGACCTCACGGAGCCGCTCCTCGTCGAGTCCGGCATGGTCGAGCAGGGCGTGGGGTACACGGCGTTCCAGCTGACGACGCCGCTCGCGCCCGGCACCTACCACTGGCGCGCGTGGATGAGCGACGGGTTCGTCACGACCGAGCCGCTGACGACGACGTTCACCGTGGTGCCCGATCCGCGCCAGGCCGACGGCGGGCCGGCCACGGGCGACGGCAGCATGGAGATCGCAGACGCGGGAACCGACCGGATGGGGCCGCCGCCGGCGAGCTCCGGGTGCAGCGCGGCTGCAGGCTCGCGCAGCGCGCCGACCGCGCTCGCGCTCTTCGCGCTCGGGCTCGCGGTGATCGCAGGGTACCGCCGGCGCCGCTGACAGCGCTGCGCAAAGCTCAGGGAGCGTGCGACTCGGCGCGCTCCTTGAGCCCCCGCGCGACCGCGTCGAAGCCGCGCTGGATGTCGCTCCGGTAGAGCGACATCACGAGCGGCGTCAGCAGGCCGGCGAACGAGTCGCCGGTCCAGTAGCGCGTCCCGCCGCTCGGCAGCGAGGTCAGGCGCTGGATGCGCTGCGCGCGCAGCACGAACGCGGGGCCCATCGTCATGCCCCAGCCGAGCTCGCGCAGGACGGGATCGTTCACGGTGCAGGTCTCCGTCTGGACGAGGAGCTCCTTGCCGGGCTTCATCGCGACGTGGAGCACGACCGGCTGACCGGGCCGGAGGCTCGCGTCGATGCGCGGCGTGAACGGGTTCCACTCGGCGTAGGAGGCGAGGTCGACGAGGATCGCCCAGACGCGGTCGGGGGGCGCGTCGATGTCGATCGCGGACTCGATGATCGTCTCGGCCATTCGTGCCCTCTCCGCGGCGCCTCGCCTTCGTGCGGCGAAAGGTACCGGAGTTCGGATACGCTCGCCGGCATGCGCCGTCTGTCTCGGATCTCGATCGCTTGTTTCGTGCTGCTCGCGCTCGCGGGGTGCTCCTGCACCGAGCCTCTGACCACCGCCGACGACAGCGGGGTCGACGCCGGTCCGCGCACGATCCTCGACACCGTGCCGGAGACGGCGCGCTTCGAGATCCCGTGTCTCTCGGAGGAGGCGGCCGTGATCCGCACCGAGCTGGACGTGCCTCACATCTACGCGAGCTCGCGCGATGACGCGTTCTGCATCCTCGGGTTCGTGATGGCGAAGGATCGCTTCTTCCAGATGGACCTCACGCGGCGCCTGTCGCAGGGCCGTCTCTCCGAGCTGCTCGGCGACGCCGCGCTCGCGACCGACATCGAGGAGCGGATGAAAGGCGGCAGCTTCGTCACCGACCTCCAGCTCGCCGCGCTGACCGAAGAGGAAGCACGCGAGATGGACGCGTTCGCCGGCGGCATCAACGCGTACATCGGCGCGGTGCGCGAGGGCGCGCTGCCGCTGCCTTCGGAGATCCGTCTGGGCGCGGCGCTGCTCGGCGCGCGCGTGCCCTCGTCGCTGCTGCACGAGTGGGATCGACGCGACGTGATCGCGACCGGCACGACGGTGCTGTACTCGACGAGCTTCGAGACCGGCGACGTCGGGCGGGACGCCGAGCACGCGCGCGTCGACACGCTGTTCGAGGGCGCGCCCGATCGCGATCTTCGGATGGCCGGGCTGCGCCGCGAGATCATGGACCAGTACGCGCCGCCGAACGACAGCTCCTCGGCGTCGGGCTGGGGGCTCGAGACGGCGACCAGCACGTCCGGTCGAACGGCGCGCGCGGCGGTGCGCCGGCGCGGTCGAGGGCGCTCGCGGACCACGGAGCAGGGTGCGCTCGATCGGCTCGCGGCCCACCTCGATCGCATCGTCGGCCGCATGCCGCGGCAGCCCGGCGAGGGCTACGGCTCGAACGTGTGGGCGGTCGCGGGGAGCGCGACCCCGGACGGACGATCGCTGCTCGCGGGCGACGGGCACCTGCAGCTCAGCGTGCCGGCGCTCTTCTGGCAGGTCGGGATGGACACCACGTTCCTCTCGGGCGACGCCGACGGCACGCACGTGCTCGGCGCGACGATCGCGGGGCTGCCGGCGATCGGCGTGGGCACGAACGGACACGTCGCGTGGAGCCAGACCGCGTACTTCGCGGACGTGACGGACTGGTATCGCGAGGAGATCGTGCTGGGGATCGACGGGCTCCCCAGCGCGTCGCGCTTCCAGGGGGCGGAGCGCCCGCTGGTGCGCGTCGACGAGACGTACGTGGTCGCCGACGTCCCCGCGCTCGACAGCGTGGGGCGCACCGAGATGCTCGCGCGCTGGACGACCTTCGACGGACGCTGGCTCACGTCGATCGAGGGCACGCCGGTCGCCGAGGGCGCGACGCCGCCCGCGAACGCGGTGAACATGATGGGCGAGTGGATCGTGCCCGGCGACGTCGACGGCGACTCGATCGTCGGCGCGATCAGCTTCGACTACGGGCCCTTCGACGGAGGCTCGCTGCTGCGCGCGTTCCGGCTCTTCGGGCTCTCGCGCAACGTCGAGGAGTATCGCCAGGCGATGCGGCACTTCATCGGCTACGGCGGCTCGATGATGGCGTCGGACGCCGACGGCGACGTGCTCTACAGCGCGTACCACGCGGTGCCCTGCCGCGCGTACCTGCCGCGCGATCCCGCGACCAACCGCTGGATCGCGGGCGCGGATCCGCGACGTCTGATCGACGGCACGCAGTACGGCGGATGGTCGATCCCGCTGACCGCCGACGGCCGCGTCGACGAGGCG
>JALYRN010000667.1 GCA_030855295.1 Myxococcota bacterium
GTATGCAGCCGCTCCGCTCGCGGGTGCGCGCACGCGCGTCCCTACGCTCGCGATCGCGATCGGCGCGATCGTCCTCGCGCTCGTGCTCGCCGGGGGCGCGAGCGCGATCCTCGCACTCGGCCTCATGCGCCGCGCCGATGCGGCGGAGCCCGTCGCGACCGCGCCGGCTCCGACGCCCTCGGCCGTTGCGCCCGCGCTCCAGCCGAGCGTCGCGACGATGCCGTCCTGCGCGCATGCGCGGCGCTGCTGCTTGTACTTCGTGGCCGAGATCACCGGCGAGTCGCTTTCGACCTGCGACGTGTACGACGAGCACCCGACCGGCGATCTCGAGGTCGCCGACGACGAGTGCCTCGCCGCGATCGACGGCTACGTCCAGGCGATCGGCCGCGCCGAGGTACCACTGGGCCCCTGCGGCGACGCGAGCTGACGCACGCGCGGTGCGGAGCACGACGTCTACCTCGCGATCAGCGGCGCGCAGAGCGTCACCGCGCCGGGCCCTCCGGCTGGGCTCTCGTCCCTTCTATCCCGAGCGCGGTGCATCGCCGCGGCGAGCTGCGCGACCTGGGCCTCCACGAGCTCGATGCTCACTGCAGCCGCGCGACCGGACGCGTTCCGACGTCGCTTGTGAGCCTCGCGTCGCGCCTGCACGATGCGCGCGTGGCGAAGAAGAAGGCGGCTCCGCGGAGGAGACCCACCAAGGCCGACGCGGCCGAGCCCGCCGCGCGTGCGAGCCGCTTTCCCAGGCTGCGACCATCCGACGCAGCCCCCGAGGCCTCGATCGTCCACGGAGAGACGTCCCTCGTGATCGGGCTCGTCGACTACCTGCGCGTCGTGGTGCTCACGCTCCTCTTCGGCGGCGGCCTCGGTGGCCTCGCGCTCTACGGCGTCATCGAGGTGGTCGTCCACCGACACGACCTGATCCACGCGGATCGCGAGATGCTCTCGTCGCTCCTCCTGTCCGCCGTGCTCGTGGCCTCGGTCCTCCTGCCCATCCTCTGCCTCCGCCTGCGCACCGGCGGCGCGGTGCGCGTCACGTGCGATGAAGAGGGCGTGACCGAGTGGGAGGGCGACGCGGTGCGAACGTTCATCCCGCGCGCCGGCTCTCGGGTCGCCACCTCGATCGCAACTGCGCGCAGGCACGGTCGCGTTCACCGGCGCTGCGCAATCGCGCAGATCTCGGACGAGCACGGGCGCCGCATCACCCTCGGGGCAGAGACGCTGGGCGCCTCACTCGGGCTCTTCGGGCTGCCGCTGTGGATGCGTCGGAGCGCGCATCGCTGCAACTTCGCGGGATTCGACGCGATCCTGCGCGCGCTCCCGGTTCCCGACGCGTACCTCGAGGTCGTGCCCGACGCGCGCGCTGCTCGGCGCCCATCGGTGTGGCGCGCGGCGACCTTCGTCGGGCTCGTCGCAGGCTCGTACGGCTTCTACCTGCTCGCGAACCGCCATGGACTGCGCGATCCGATCGCGCTCACGCTGCTGATCTCCGGCGCGTGCGCGATGCTCGCGGCGCTGCGACCGCTCGCAGAGAACCGCGCCATCGCGCGTGAGGGCGCCGTCCTCGCGAACGCTCGGCGTGCCTCGTTCCGAGCGAGGCCGGACGGCTCGATCCACCTCGCGCTGCGCGACGGCGGCGAGGTGGTCGCCGACGTCGGCGCGGTGCGTCACCCGGACGCGCGAGCACTGCAGCGCGGCGTGCCGGTGCTCGTCGTGCTCACGGAGAGCGGAGGGAGCGACGACGGCGGCTACCGCGCGGCGCCCAGGCGCGTGATCGTCCACGCGCTGGCGACGCCGGAAGATCGCGCAGAGCACGCGCGCCTGACTCGAGCAAACCGTATCGAGATCGCAGCACGTCTCGGTCACGCGGCGCTCGTTCTGTCGAACGCTGCCCTCGCCCTGGTGCTGCTGTAGTCCTGAAGCGGTCTGCAAGAGCCACGAGGTTCGGTACACCTGCGACCGCATCACGCCCTGATCGGCATGTGTGCGCGGCACCTCTCTCCCTCGCCGAGGATGCCGCGAGCGAGGGCGTTGAGAGCGTCGTCGAGCGCCTACGTGCCGTTCATGACGAAGAAGCAACGGAGCCTGAGGCCCCACGAACAGCGCGCGCTCCAGAACGGCGGCCAGCGCGCAGAGACGGCTCCCAAGGAGGAGAGCGCGACGGTCGATCCCCGCCAGCCCGAGCAGGGCCAGGGCAAGCGCGGCAACGGCTCGAAGAAGTAGCTCGCTCGCGCGTTCGTCACGGCGCGGTGCACGATGATCCCGAGCGGCGTCGCCGACCCGCGAGGGTCGCGCCGCCCTCGGCGTGCGCTCGTCGGGCCGTCAGAGCAATCGGAGCCCCGCCAGCCGCGCCACGCTGCTGAAGATCGCGTCACGCGTCCAGAGGGCGGCGTCGGCATCGATGGCGCACTGCGCAACGTGAGCGTCCGGCGTCGACATCGAGATCCCGCGCTTGCGGAGCCTCGCCCGCAGCGCGCCGACCCGTGACCAGTGGTCGAACGAGATATCGCAGAGCGGTAGATCACGGAGGAGCGCTTCCAGATCGGCGCGACGTCGGGTGCTGAGCGGTGCGCTCAGGAGCTCGGAGACGACGATCGGAGGAACGACCACGAGAGCGTGGCCGAGCGCGGTCTCGAGCTCCGAGAGGGGCACGCCCCGGAAGAAGTCGATCCAGATCGACGTGTCAACGACGACGAGCGCGCTCACGCGAGACCTCGAGATCGACGTCGAGCTGCAGCTTGCCCTTGAGCGCGAGCGCGCGTGCATATGCGCGGCGCCGCGCGACCAGGCGCAGGCCCTCGACGATCGTCCCGGTGATCCCCTGTCCGCTCGCGGCTTCGGCCTCCGCCAACAGCTCCGCCGGGAGGTTCACCGTGACCCGCTTCACTGCCCGGTCCGCCATACGGCCATCATGACGTGCGTATGGATGTCCGTCGAACGCGGGGTCGAGGTGCGCTGTCTGCGGCGGCTGTTCGGGCTGACTACGCGCCGTGCTTGTACGGGAGGTGGCGGTAGTACTTGGGCGTCGAGTCGAGGCGGAGGTGCAGCCAGGGCACGCCCATCCCGGCGGTGCTGATCCACATCGGCGCGTCGGACACGCGGGCGAGCGCGGCCTCGGCGGCCTTGGACCAGAAGTGATCGGTCTGCGCCGGCGGGGCGCGGCGGACGAATGCGCCCAGGTGGGCGTAGGCATCGGCGCGGGAGACGGCGCTGGGGACGACGAGCATCGCGTCGCCCGCGAGGTTCGGGAACGCGATGACGTCGTCGGTGCCCGCGGCGTCGAGCCGGTCGGCGAACGCGCTGCGGTCCGCGGTGATCTTCGCGAGCGCGGGCGCGTCCGTGAGCGTCATCTCGAGCGCTCGATCGAGCGTCGCGCGCGTGACCGGCGGCGTCTCCCAGAAGAACGCCGCCCACCGCGACCCCGCGAGCGCCGTCGTCATGAAGGTGCGCAGCTCGGCATCGTCGCGCAGCAGCTCGAGCGCGTCGCAGACGCGCAGGACGTGCCCGGTCGCGTCCTCGATGCGCCACGTCTCGGCGCGCGCGCCGCACGGGGTGATCGTCGTGCTCCATCGACTCATCCGCGATCTCCGGAATGGAGCCCCGGCGACCGACCACCCGGGCTCGTCGCGGGCGCTCACGGCCGCGGCAGCATACAGGTCGCGACGCGCTGCGAGCGTGGTCCCGTCAGCGACGGCCGCGGTGGCCGCGCCAACCCGGCGGCGGAGCCACGCGCACGCCGCCGCGATGCGGCGGGATCACGACGCGCGGCTGGTGATACTGGCGCGGCTGCACGTAGACCGGCGCGCGCTGGGGGACGACGACGTGCGGCTGGCGCTGGTAGTACCGGGGATACCGGTACTGCCCGACGCCGGGCGCGTAGTACCCATGGTATCCGGGCTGATCGTAGTAGCCAGGTGCGCCGTAGTACGGGTTGCCGAACCCGTACTGCACACCATAGCCGCTTCCGACGTAGGCGCGCCGCGGCGTCGCGCAGCCCGCGATTCCGAGCAGCATCGTCAGCCCGAGGCCCACGGCCCAGAGGCGCTTCGAAGTGGGGATGCTCATCGTGATATCTCCGCGCGTGGGGACGCATCACCCGTGCCACATGAACCGAATGCGACACCTTCGGGAGTCGGCGCCCCGGTGTGTGCGGCGCGCGGCCACGCGCGTGGCGAGGTCCCACGCCGCGTGGGCGCGGCTATGCTGCCGGCGTGAGCACGATCCGACTGGCGCGACCGGAGCTGGGCGACGAAGAGACGGCGGCGATCGCGCGGGTGCTCGCGAGCGGGATGCTCGTGCAGGGGCGCGAGGTCGAGGCGCTGGAGCGCGC
>JALYRN010000078.1 GCA_030855295.1 Myxococcota bacterium
GCTCTCCGCAGCCGGGCGACCCCGATGCCCGTGATCACCAGCGCGATCGCGGCGGGGCCGAGCGCCACCGGATCGGCGCTGAACGTGCGCAGCAGGACCTCGGGTGGCTGCCCGACGTCGGACGCGTGCGCGAGCGCGCGGCGCGCGGTGAGCAGGACGCAGGCACCGAGCATGGTCGCACCGAGCATGGTCGCACCGAGCATGGTCGCACCGAGCTCAACGGCACCGAGCGCGATGGCACCGAGCCTGGCTGCCACGTACCTCGCCGCGATCGAGCGCGCGCTCACGGCGTCAGCCCCGGCGCGCACGGATCGATCACCAGCGCGGTCACCGCCTCGGCGAGGATGGCGAGCAGGAACACGATCCCCAGGACGAGCCCCGCGCGCCCGAGCAGCTCGTTGCGCGCGACGCGCCGCTCCTCCGGCGGCCGCACTGCGAGCTCGTCGTCGGGATCGCGCTCGAGCTCGCGGTCCTCCAGCGCGGCGCGCGTCCGGCGCGTCACCACGACGGCCGCGGCGATCGAGAGCGAGGCCGAGATCATGCAGACGATCGAGACCGCGTGCAGCGGCCACGCCGTGCCGGCTGCGCACGACACCGCGACCAGCGGATAGCGCACGCCGATGTGCACCACCCACGCAACGGGCGCGCCCAGGAACGCGAGCCACGCGGTGCTGGTCCGCGGGTGCGCGCGCGCGCGCTCGCGCGCCCGGTCGCGAGGCACGGGGAGCATGGCGGCGGGGCTCTCGGTGGAGACGGTCACGTGCTCACATGAGGTAGGGGGTGACGTAGAGCGTGAAGAACACCGCCGCGCCCGACACGAGCACGAACCTCCAGTAGAGGCTGAGCGCCTGGATCGGCGCGCGGCGCTCGCCGGTGAGCGCGCGGCCGAACGAGAGCCCGAGCGAGAGCACGCTCGCGCCGGTCGCGATCAGCACGTGCATGATCTGGTAGCCGCTGGTGGTCCACACGATCGAGCCGTACGCGTGGCTGGTCCAGGAGTGCGGCGCGCGCGACAGATCGATGCCGCTCAGGACGGCGTATGCGATCCCGAGCGCGATCGAGATCACGATCAGCCCGCGCATCGCGAGCGTCCGCTCGACGCGGGCCGCGCGCTCCGAGAGCCACACCGCGAGCGCCGTCAGCGCGACGATCCCGAGGGTGATCGCGGCGAGCGTCGGATCCGGCGGATCGCCCGCACCATGCGGAAAGGCCTGCCCGCGCAGCGCGCCGAGATAGAAGTAGCTGGTGATCAGCGACAGCACGACGATCGCCTCGATCAACACGAAGAGCGCGACGCCGTTGTACGTCGTCGAGCCCTTGCCGGTGGCGCACCGCGGCAGCGCGCGCGCGTCGAAGCGCACCTCGGGGCTCATCGCGGGCCCTCCTCGGCGTCGGCGGTGGGGCGACGGTCGTCGGCGATCGCGCGCGCCCGCGCGCCGCGCTCCGGCCAGTGCCAGCCGACGAGCACCAGCGCCGCGAGCACGCCGCCGATCGGGACGAAGACCAGATCGACGATCGCGCCGAGCAGACCCGCCGCGAGCGTGAACGCGAGCAGCGCCGGCCACATCGACGGGCCTGGCAGCGCGAGCCGGCTCTCCGGCGCGGCATCGAGCATCGAGGTCACGAGCACCTCGCGACGCACGTCGTGGGGATCGTCGATCGGTACGCTGATGCTCCGGCCGCGCAGCGCGTCGTGCCACAGCGGCTCGCGGCTGCGCACGACCGGGATGTGCGCGAAGTTGTAGAGAGGCGGCGGCGAGCTGGTCGCCCACTCCAGCGTCGGCGCGTGCCACGGATCGGCCCCGGCGCGCTCGCGCGAGAGCAGCGCGGCCACGATGTTGATCAGCACGAGCAGCACGCCGAGACCGAGCACGAACGCGCACACCGTCACGAAGAGGTTCAGCGCCTCCCACCCGAGGCCGGGCAGGTACGTGTACACGCGGCGCGGCATCCCGAGCAGACCGAGGACGTGCATCGGGAAGAACGCGCCGTGGAAGCCGACGAAGATCGTCCAGAAGCTCGCCTTGCCGAGCCGCTCTCCCAGCACGCGCCCCGTCACCTTCGGGAACCAGAAGTGCAGCGCGCCGAAGATCGGGAACACCACGCCGCCGATCAGCACGTAGTGGAAGTGCGCGACGACGAAGAAGGTGTCGTGCACCTGCCAGTCGAGCGGGACCGACGCGACCATGATCCCGGTGATCCCGCCGAGGATGAAGGTCGCGACGAAGCCGAGCACGAACAGGAACGCGGTGTCGAAGCGCGGCCGGCCCTTCGCGATCGTGTAGATCCACGACACCAGGATGATCGACGTCGGGACCGTGATCATCATGCTCGCGGCCGCGAAGAAGCTCATGCCGAGCAGCGGCAGGCCCGCGGCGTACATGTGGTGGACCCACAGCCCGAAGCTGATGATCCCGATCGCGACCAGCGAGCCGGTCACCAGGCCGTAGCCCGCGAGCGGCCTCCGCACCGAGGCCGGCACGATCGCCGAGACGATGCCCAGGGCGGGCACCAGCATGATGTAGACGTCGGGGTGACCGAAGAACCAGAACAGGTGCTGCCACAGCAGCGGCTCGCCGCCCGCGAGCGCGTGGAAGAAGTGCGTGCCCGCGAGGCGATCGAGCCCGAGCATCAGGCTGGTCACGATCAGCGGCGGCATCGCGAACACGATCATCAGCGCCGTGATCAGCATCGCCCACACGAAGACCGGCATGCGGTGCAGCGCCATGCCGGGCGCGCGCTGCTTGAGGATCGTGACGATCAGCTCCACCGCCGCCGCGAGCGCGGAGACCTCGATGAAGGTGACCATCGTCACCCAGTAGTCGATGTTCACGCCGGGCGAGTAGCTCGGGCCGGCGAGCGGCACGTAGTTGAACCAGCCCGCGTTCGGCGCGAGCCCGGCGAGCAGCGCGACGTGCAGGGCGACGCCGGCGATCAGGTAGACCCAGTACCCGAACGCGTTGAGCCGCGGGAACGCCATGTCGCGCGTTCCGATCATCAGCGGCACGACGTAGATCGCGAGCCCCTCGAGGAACGGCACCGCGAACAGGAACATCATCGTCGAGCCGTGCATCGTGAAGAGCTGGTCGTACGTCTCCGGCCCGATCACGTCGGCGCTCGGCGACGCGAGCTGCACGCGCATGATCAGCGCCTCGATCCCGCCCAGCAGGAAGAAGACGAACGCGGTCACCATGAAGCGCGTGCCGACCGCGCGGTGGTTCACGTTCGTGAGGAACGCGATGATGCCGCGGGGCTGCGACCACGTCTCGCGGAGCGCGCGCTCGAGCGCGTCGGGCGGCGCCTCTCTCACCGGAGGCCCTCGAGGAAGTCGAGCAGCGCGTGCAGGTCGCCGGGCGTGAGCACCGTCGGCGGCATGCGCACGCCCGGCTTGTGCTGCTGCGGGTCGAGGATCCAGCCCGCGAGGTGACCGCGGTCGTTGTCGAAGAGCGCCGCGCCGAGCGTCCGACGGCTCGCGAGGTGCGTGAGATCGGGGCCCGGCGAGCCGATCGTCGCCGAGGGCGTCAGGCCGCGGATCGCGTGGCAGTGCGCGCACTCGGCCTCGAGATAGACCTCGAGCCCGCGCGCGGAGCCCGTGCCGGCGGGCATCGCCGCGAGCGCTCGCTGCGCGCGCACCCAGCGCTCGTATTCGGCCGGCGGCAGCGCGATCAGCTCGAAGCCCATCAGCGCGTGCTGCACGCCGCAGAACTCGTAGCACTGCCCGCGATACACCCCCGGCGCGATGCCCTCGACGCGCAGCTCCTCGATGTGCCCCGGCGTCATGTCGCGCTTTCCGAAGAGGCGCGGCACCCAGAAGCTGTGGATCACGTCGGCCGACGCGAGACGAAATCGGATCGGGCGATCGGCGGGGACGTGGATCTCGTTGGCGGTGACGATCCCGTGCTCGGGGTAGATCACCTCCCACCAGTACTGATGGCCGACGACGTCGATGGTCACGACCGCGTCCTCTTCGTGCGCAGCGCTCGCGACCGCGCTGGTGCGCAGCGTCGCGCCGAGCGCTCCGAACACCAGGAGCCCCGGGATGACCGCGCCGGCGATCACGATCACGCGCATCCCCGCGCGGGCGCTGATCGGGCGCGGCGCGGCCGCGTCGTCCTGCGCGTTGCGTCGCGCGCGCAGCGCGGTGACGAGCATGACCGCGATGTAGATCAGCGCCGGGATCAGCGTCAGCGCGGTCAGCGCCCAGAAGAGCTCCGCGAGCGACGCCGCGTCGCGCGACGCCGGCTCGAGGGTCGACATCGGCCCGGTGCAGCCGAGGACGCCGAACGCGACGACGACGCACGCGACGACGACCCCGCGCGACAGACCAGCGCGCGACGTCACGGCTGTTGCTCCTCGCGCACGGCGCGCAGGAACAGGACGATGCGATCGAGCTGCTCCCGCGAGATCCGATCGCGGTACGCCGGCATGTCGCCGTAGCCGTAGATCGTGCGCACCGCGATGTCCCCGGGGCTCAGGCGCGCCGCGACGTCGGTGAGGTCGGGGCCGTAGTCGCCGCCGACGCCGGCGACCGAGTGGCAGTACTGGCAGCCCTGCTCGTGGAACGTCAGCGCACCGTCCTGCACCTCGGGCGAGACCGGACCGAGCTGCTCGGGGCCGAGCGGCTCGGTGCCGATCGCCGGCGCCCACGGCGCGCGCTGACCGATCAGGATCAGCGCGCCGAACACCAGGAACGCGAACACCACGAGCACGACCGCCCACGGCCGCCGCGTCGGGCTGCGCTCTCCCTTCGGGAACAGCAGCGGCAGCGCGATCGCGCCGATCACCAGGAGGATCGGCGCGTACACCATGAACAGCGCCTCGAGGCCGCGGTCCTTGAAGAAGAGCAAGCCGTAGTACCAGACGACGAACCAGTCGGGATGCGGCTCCGCCGACAGCAGCGTCGGGTCGGGACGGTCCGTGAGCGGCTGCGGTCCGACGACGAGCGCGAGCACGAGCACGATCGCGAAGATCACCGCCGCGGTGATCGCCTCGCGCAGCGCCATGTACGGGAAGTACTTCCGGCCGCTCTTCTTCAGCGCGGCGTACTTCTCGCGGTACGTCGCGGGGTCGACCTTCTCGCCGGCCTTCGGCGGCTCGGAGATCCCGTGGTGGACCACCAGGAACATGTGCAGCCCGATCAGCGCGACGATCGTGATCGGCAGCAGGAACACGTGCGTCGCGTAGAAGCGCGTGAGCGTCACTCCGTCGACCGTCTCGCCGCCGATGATCAGGTCCGACAGCCACGGACCGATCCACGGCACGCGATCGGCGAAGTGCCCCGCGACGACCACGCCCCACAGCGCCGAGTCGTCCCAGCGGAGCGTCTGCCCCGTGAACGCCATCCCGAACACGAGCAGCCCGAGCACGACGCCCGAGATCCAGTTCATCTCGCGTGGGAACTTGTACGCGGCGGTGAGGAACGTGCGCGCCGCGTGGATCATCAGCAGCACGATCATCGCGGACGCACCGAAGAAGTGCAGCGCGCGAAGCAGACCGCCGAGCAGCACATCGACGGTGATGAAGCGGATGCTCTCGTACGCGTGGTCGGCCGAGGGCACGTAGAGCGTCGCGAGCGCGATCCCCGTCAGCGCCTGCAGGAGGAACATCGCGAGGAGCGACGTCCCGAAGACGTACATCCATCCCTTGCGGCCGGTGACGACCGCTGGGACCTTGTGCTGGAGCAGGAACGAGTGCCCGGCCTCGAGCCCCGCGCGGTCGTAGATCCAGCTCCCGATGCGACGCAGCCAGCGCATCGCTCAGCTCGCTCGCCGCGCGCGGATCATGTGGTCTCCCGCGCCGTGATCGGCTGCGGCTGCACCTCGAGCGTGCCGCGCCGGATGCGCACCGGCACCAGCGGCAGCGGGCGCGGCGGCGGACCGGCGGCGACCGCGCCGCTCGGATAGAAAGCACCGCCGTGGCACGGGCACAGGAAGAGCTCGGCGCTCTGCCGCCACTGCACGGGGCACCCGGTGTGGGTGCAAGCGCCGGAGAGCACGATGAACTCGTCCTCGCTCTCGCGGCGCAGCCACGCCGCCGACTTGGAGCTCGCGCCCGACCACGGCACCGAGCCGGGCTCGGCGTACGTCACCTTCACCGTGTGTCCGATCGCGAACGACTCGGCGCGCCCGATCGGCACCCACACCTCGCCACGACGGCGGAAGAGCGGCAGCAACAACGTCGAGACGACCGGCACCGCGGCGACCGCCGCGACGAGCGCGCCGACGCCGACGGTCACCGCCGAGAGGAAGCGTCGTCGGCTGCGCTCCTGCGGCGTCTCGTCGTCGTCCTGCTCGTCCTCCGCCGGCGCGTGCCCGCACGGAGGATCGCTCCCCTCGTCCATCCCCGACCTCCCGATTCGACATCGCTCGCGAAGCGCTGTCGCGTGCGTCGCGGAGCGGCTCGCTCCGGCCCGGCGCGAGCCGCGCCCCCCCGACGTACGTGTGCTTCCGTCTGTAGGCGCGACGTCCCGCAGGGCAAGAGAGGAGGCGAGCACTCCCGCAAGCTCAGGATCGGATCGCGGGCTCGGGGGCCTCGCCGCTCGCGACGTCGCCGCCGAGCCGACGAGCGCACGCGCGACATGGAAGCCGCTCTCGGGGAGCAGTCCGCGTCGGTCGCGTAGAGCGCGCGGCTGCCGCGATCGAAGCGGACCTCGCCGCGCACGGTCCGCGCGAGATCGTGGAACCACTCCAGGTGCCGCACGCGCGTCGATGCACAGCCGCGCCCGGGCCCGACGTCGCGAGGCACACGCCCACCTCGCCCGTGAGCTTCGCGTGCGCGCACGCCATGAACGCCGCCATCTCCTCGTGGCGCGTCTGCACGAACCGCATGCCGCGATCAGTCGGCGAGCACGTCGTCGGACGCGCAGAGATCATGGCACGCGGGCACGCCCTTGCGCGCGGCGCCGCAGTACGGGTGATCGTAGCGGCCGTGGAAGTCGGCCTGGGTGATCGGACGGAACACGATCCAGCGCGACGGCGCCGCGTCGGGCACCGAGCTCTCGAAGGGCAGCCCGCTGAAGCCCGACACGCTGAGCCAGAGGTCGTCGGCCTCGCGCCGGAAGCGCGCGTAGAAGTCGCCGGCGTTCGCCTCGCTGCCGCCCGGCGGATGCGCGCACGAGAACTGCTCGGTGCGGTGGTACTCGAGCAAGTCGCCTTCGACGGTGAACGTCGCGGGATGCTGGGTGTCCGAGCCGGTCGTGACGCGGTGCACGTAGTGCGCGCGACCGCCGCTCGCGAACGCGACCACGTGGATGCCGTGCTCGGTGCAGCTGATCCCCTCGGGACAGCCCTCCCACCCCGTCGGGCCGACCATCCACTCGAGGTCCTCTTCGCTGATCTCGGTGCGGACCGCGCCGTCCTCGCGCGTCTCCTTCCACACCCAGTAGCCCTCGAGCGCCGCGCTCCCGGAGGGCGTCGTCGCGTCGAGGTCGGTGGTCGAGGACGCATCGGCGCCGGATACGGAGCCGTCGCTCTCCGACGCCATCGCGTCGCGCTCGTCCGCGTGCGCGTCGCGAGCGGCGAGCGCGCCGGAGTCCCCTGGAGCCGCGGGATCGTTCGAGCACGCGGTCAGCAGCAGCAGCAGCACGGTCACGGCGGGGAAGCGCATCCATCGACGATACACCAGCGCCGCAGCGCGCGGGGCGCACGGCGCGAGGCGAAGTGCACCAGCGCGGCGCGCGCCGCGGGATCTCGGAACGCGTCTTGAAAGAGCTCTCACCCATGAAGGGCATCGCCGTCGTCACGGGAGCGAGCGCAGGGGTCGGACGCGCCGTCGTTCGCGAGCTCGCGCTGAAGGGCTGGGACATCGCGCTCCTCGCGCGCGGGCACGAGGGTCTCGCCGCGGCGCAGCAGGAGGCGTGGGCCTGCGGCGTGCGCGCGATCGCGATCCCCACCGACATCGCGGATCAGCAGGCGGTCGAGGAAGCGGCCGACATCGTCGAGCGCGAGCTCGGACCGATCGACGTGTGGATCAACAACGCGATGGTCACGGTGCTCTCGTCGGTCGCGGAGCTCCAGCCCGACGAGCTGCGCCGCGTGACCGACGTGACGTACCTGGGCGCCTGCTGGGGCACGATGGCCGCGGTGCGCCGGATGAAGACGCGCGGTCGCGGGCACGTCATCCAGGTCGGCTCGGCGCTCGCGTACCGCGCGATCCCGCTGCAGGCCGCGTATTGCGGCGCGAAGCACGCGCTGCGCGGCTTCACCGACTCGCTCCGCAGCGAGCTGATCCACGACGGCAGCGACATCCAGCTGACGATGGTGCAGCTCCCCGCGCTCAACACGCCGCAGTTCTCGTGGTGCCGCACCCGCTTCGAGAAGCACCCGATGCCGGTGCCGCCGATCTTCCAGCCCGAGGTCGCGGCGCGCGCGATCGTCGACTCGATCGGCTATCGCCGCCGCGAGGTCTTCGTGGGCAAGCCGACCGTGAAGGCGATCCTCGGATCGAAATTCGTGCCCGGCTACGTCGATCACAAGCTCGCGACCATGGCGTACGACGGCCAGCAGGCCGACATGCCGCTGCAGCCCGACCGCCGCGACAACCTCTTCGAGCCCGTCGATCGCGACCACGGCGCGCACGGCATCTTCGACGCGCAGTCCGACGAGCGCTCGCCGTACACCCGCCTGACGCTCCTCTGGACGCGCCTGCGCAACGCCTTCGAGCGCGCGCTCCGCATGCGTCCGCCTCCGCTCGCGCTGCCGTCGGGCGAGCGCCGCTGAGCTCGACGTCTATCGAGCGAGCGGAACGGTGAAGAAGAACGTGCTGCCGGCGCCGGGCTCGCTCTCGACCCAGATCTTGCCGCCGTGCGCTTCGACGAGGCACCGCGAGATGTAGAGACCGAGCCCCAGACCGCGGTGCTGCCCCTCGCTCGCCTGCCAGAACCGCTCGAACACCGCCTCGAGCGCCTCGCCCGCGATCCCGACGCCGGAGTCCTGCACCGAGAAGCGGACCTCCTTCCCGAGATCTTCGAGGCCGAGCACGATCGCATCGCCGTGCGCGCTGAACTTCACGGCGTTGGTGACGAGATTGCCGATGACCTGCAGCAGTCGCTCGCTGTCGCCCAAGAGCGTCGGCGACCCCTGCGCGCTCGACTGGAGCACGACGCCTCGCGCCGCCGCGGGCGCCGTCCACGTCTCGAGCGCCTCGGCGATCATGCTCGCCGCGTCGATGACCGTCGGCGCGATCGCGAGCTTGCCGGCATCGATGCTCGCGATGTCGACGAGATCGCCGATCAGCCGCGTCATGCGCGCGGCCGATCGCTGGATGCGCTGCGCGCTCACGTGCACGGGGCTGCCCTCCTCGGTGTCGCTCGTGGCGTGGAGGATCATCGCGGCGTTGCCCACGATGGCGCTCAGCAGATCCCGCAGGTCGTGGCTGACCATGCCGAGGAAGTCGTCGCGGTTGGCGAGCGCGTCGTCCGCACGAGCGCGCTCCGTGAGCAGATAGAGGTCCGTCTTGTCTCGCTCGATCGGCAAGAGCCTCGCGAGGCTCGCCGCGCGCTGGCGACGCAGGGTCTCGTCGGCGAGGGCGCGCTCCTCCCGGAGCAGCTCGTCCTCCTGCGCGCGCTCTTCGGCCACGACGGACTGGGTCTGCTCGGGAGACGCCGGGGCGTGCAGCTTCGCGTCCGCCTTCGCGCGAGCGTTCGTGAGCACCTCGTCGGCCTCGTCGCGGGCGCGCTCGACCACGACGTCCGCGGTCTGCTCGCGCGCAGCCTCCTTCTCGGCCAGCGCGTGATCGGCCCTCTCGCGCTCGACCGCGAGGCTCTCGTCGGTCTGCTTGCGCTCGGGACGCGGCTCCTCCTTCGTGCTCATCGGACGCAGATTACTCCCTCACCAGCGCGCGACCAGCGACGCGGGGCGCGTCCTCCGTCGCCCGACCGCCGCTCGTCTCTCTCGCGCCGCCGATCAGCCGACCGCCGGCGCGCTCGGCACGTGCTGCGAGCTCCAGCACGGCGCTCGGGCGAGACACGCCTGGCATCGACAACCGTCTCGGAGCTCCGCTAGCCTGGCGGCGTGTCCGGCCCCGTGAGTGTCGCGCCCGTCTCGCCGCGCTGGCGATCGACCGTGACCGGTCGCGCCTCGTTCGCAGCATCGCTTGGCTCGATCGTCCTCCCGCTCGTCGGCTGGGGCGTGTTCGCGCTCGGTGTCGCGCTGCGCGGCCACTCCGATGCCTCGGCGTTCGGCGCGATCGCTGCGATGGGGCTCGGCCTCGTCGCGCTGGTCGCGTGGATCGCGGGCGCGGTGAGCGCGATCGTCGGTCTATGGCAGTCACGCGACGATCCGTCTCGCTCGCGCGGCTGGTCCGCGGCCGCGCTGGCGCTCATCGCGCTCGCGCCGCTGACCTGGGTGCTCGAGTGGGTCCTCCTCGCGTATCTGTTCCTCTCGAACGGCGGAGTCCGGATCTGATGAGCGCCCCGGCGCGGACCGGCCGGTCCGCCAGCAGCGGAGACAAGATCCTCGAGGTGGCGGCTGGGTTCGGCGTGACGACCGCGCTCGACGTGCTGCTCGCGCTCGTCGGATATCTGGTCGTGCGCAACGAGACGGGCATGATTCCGCCGGCGCTCGGGCTCGCGGCGATCCTCTGGCTGCTGCAGCTCGTGCACGTGATTCCGTCGGTGCTCGCCGCGGTGTTCGTGCGGCGCTTCTACGCGGTGGCCGGGATGGTGCTCGCAGCCGGGCTCTGCAGCGTTCCGAGCCTCGTCGCGATGGCGATCGTGCTCTCGGTGTCGGTATGAGCGAGCGAGCGTCGGCGTCGTACCAAGCGCAGCTCGCGTTCGGCTGCGGATGCCTCGCGGCCGCGGTGGTCGCATGCGTGGCGGGCCTGTCCGTGCTCGTGTTCTTCTGGCCGGACGCGATCTGGAAGCGCATCGGGATCGGCGCAGGGCTGTCGCTCGCGCTCGCGTTCACCGGGGCCTTCGCGCTCGTCGCGCGAGGCAGCGCGCCCGACGCCCGCTCGAAGGTCGTCGCGGAGCGCGCGATCGCGACACTGGGCGGGACGTTCGTGCTCGTGTGGGCGCTCCTGCTGGTCGGCGCGCCGCTGGTCGGAGCGCTGTTCGCGAGGTTCATCGAGGCGTGGGTCGGAGGTCTTCCCGCCCATTGATCGTCGGCGCCGGTGATCGGCGTGCACCCGCGCACTGGAGAGACATGCACGGACCACAGCTCGTCGTTCTCGCTGCGATCTGCGCGTCGGCGGTCGTCTCGCTCCTCGTCATCGCCGCGATCGTCGTGGCGATCGTCACGTACGTCCGCCGGCGCGCTCGTCGGGCTGCGGATCGATGGAGCACGCTCGCCGCAGAGCTCGGATTGCGCGTCGCGCGTGCTGCGCCGTGGGGCCGACTCGAGGGGTGGCACGAGGGGCTCGCCGTCGCGCTCGAGGAGCACGACGTCCCGATGCCGTCGCGCGGTGACGCAGCGCTCGTGGTGGCGTCGCTCGCGCTAGGACAGGCACCCGCATCCGCAGGTCCGGAGACGACGACCGTCGTGCGCGCTGCGATCTCGCCGCCGCTGCCGTTCTTCCTGCGCGCCGTTCACGTGCGCTCGATCGTGAGGTGGCCGACCGCGCCCGCGGCCGCGCGCCCGGTCCCGGGCGCGTCGAACCCGATCGCCGACGCCGTCCACCTCGTCGAGAGCGACGACCTCGACCGTGCGCAGTCGGTGCTCGCCGCGCTCCGTGCGCGCGGCGGGCTCGTCGACCTCGAGAACGGCGCATGGGTCGCCTCGTTCGACGCGGGCGAGGTCGTCCTGGAGCGCCCTGGGAGCGCGGCCGCAGCCGCGTTCGCCGAGGACGGCCTTCGCCGCGCCGCCGCGCTCGTCGCTCGCGTCCGTGCAGAGAGCACCGACGCGTAGTCGCCCGTCGGCGCGCCGCAGCGCGTCGTGCGGCGCGCTCCATCCGGCGCGTGCATTCGTCTCGGGGTGCCGCGCGGCCCGTGATCGCGGCGAGCTGCCGTACGGGCTCGCCGTGCGCGCGCTGCTCGAGTGACGCCGACGCTCCGCCACACCGACCGAGTGCTACTCGCGCTCGGGAAGCATGCCGCGGCTCTGCTTCGCGACCAGCGACGCGTAGTAGCCGCTCGCGCGCAGCAGCGCGTCGTGCGAGCCCTCTTCGATCACCTTGCCGTGGCGCAGCACGACGATCCGGTCGGCGTTGACCACGGTCGCGAGGCGGTGCGCGATGATCATCGTGGTGCGCCCCACGACCAGGCGATCGATCGCTTCCTGCACCAGCGCCTCGGACTCGGCGTCGAGCGCGCTGGTCGCCTCGTCGAGGATCAGGATCGCGGGATCCTTCAGCAGCGCACGCGCGATCGCGATGCGCTGGCGCTCGCCGACCGAGAGCAGCGCGCCGCGCTCGCCGACTTTCGTCTGATAGCCCTGCGGCATCAGCTCGATGAAGTCGGCGGCGTGCGCCGCCCGCGCCGCGGCCTCGACCTGGGCGGGCGTCGCGTCCGGCCTTCCGTACGCGATGTTCGCCGCGACGCTGTCGTTGAAGAGCACCGGCTCCTGGAGCACCACGCCGATCTGCCGGCGCAGCGACGACTGCTTCAGCCGCCGCACGTCGATGCCGTCGACGCGGACCTCGCCCTGCCAAGGATCGTAGAAGCGCTGCAGCAGCGACATGATCGTCGACTTGCCCGACCCGCTCGGGCCGACGAGCGCGACCGTCTCGCCCGCGCGCACCCGCAGATCGACGCCCGAGAGGATCGGCCGCTCGGGCCGATAGCCGAAGTGCACGTCCTCGATCTCGACGTCCCCGCGCAAGCCCGTCACCTCGATCGCGTCGGGCGCATCGCCGAGGTGCTCCTGCGCGTCGAGGATCGAGAAGATCGTGTCGATCGACACCGTCGCGGTGCGAAGCGTCTTGTACATGCCGGCGAGGTTCTGCACCGGCCCGAACGCGCCACCGACGTACCCGAGGAACGCGACCAGCGTGCCGATCGTGATCTGACCGCGCGCGATCAGCACCGCACCGAGACCGATCGCGCACACGCGCGCGATCATCGCGACCGCGTTCTGCGCGGCGCCCACCCGGGTGTCGAAGCCCACGCCGCGCACCACCACCTGGTTCGCCGACGAGACCGCGCCCAGGAAGCGCGACTTCTCGACGTCCTCCATCGCGAAGCTGCGCACCGTGACGAGCCCCGAGAGCACCTCGTTGAAGCGCGAGTAGATCTTCGACCAGCTCTCGAGCAGCGTCTGCTCGCGGTGCGTCTGCGCCGGCGCCGCGCGGGCCGCGATCAGCGCGGGGATCGGCGCGAACGCGAGCACCACCAGCGTCAGCCGCCACTCGAGCGCGAACATCACGATCAGCCCGAACACCAGGTACGCGATCGCCGGCACCAGGTTGAACGCGATCTCGTTGAGCGCCCCGACGAAGCCCTGGATGCCGCGATCGAGGCGCGTCATGACCGCGCCGACGCCCTCCGATTTGTGGAACTCGGTCGGCAGCCGGTGCAGCCGCTCCACCGTCGCGCCGAGCAGCGCGTACTGGATCGCCAGGCGCGTGCGCCACGTCAGCCAGGTCGCGATCCCCGCGTCGATCTCGCGCGCGACACCGACCGCCGCGAACACCCCGACGCCGATCAGCGCGGCCTCCAGATCGCTCGCGCCGGTGAGCGAGTCGAAGATGTGGCGGAGCACCAGCGGCTCGAGCACGCCGAGGGCCGCGGCGAACAGCGTGAGGCCGAGGATGATCGCGATCGCCCGGCGATGCGGCCGGGTGAACGCCATCGCGCGCCGCACCAGCGCCCACCGCGAGCGCGTCGGGTCCGAGGTCTGCGAGGAAGCGCCGCGTTCCGCGTGCGTGGGCTCGTGAGCGAGATCCGTCATCCGTTCCGTTGCGTCCTGGATCCGTGTTTCCTCGGCGCGCGACCGCAAGCGTGCGGCGCGAGAGCGTGGCGACGTGCCACGGCGCGAGCCCTCGTCGGCCCGCGCGTCAGCGACCCACGAGCACCCGCGCGCCATGCGCTTCGAGCGGCACGAGCAGCGCGTTCCCGCGCCGCGCGATCGAGCGCTC
>JALYRN010000668.1 GCA_030855295.1 Myxococcota bacterium
GCGCCGGCGTTCCACTCGCGAGCGCGCGCACCGCGGTCTCGAGCTGCTCGAGGATCGGCGCGCGCCCGAGGGTCCGCGCGGCGTCGGCGGGGCCTCTCGTCGGCGGCGGGCGATCGAGTAGATCGAACACCTCGAGGAGATCGACCGGCCGGTCTCGGGGATCGTCTGCGAGGAGCCGCGTCGCGAGCGCGTCGAGCCGCGGCGGCAGTGGATCGCGATGCAGCGCGCCGAGCGCCCGCAGCGTGCGACCGAGCGCATACAGATCGGAGCGGACGTCGCCCGCCTCGCCGCGAAGCCACTCGGGCGCGATGAAGCCGGGTGTCCCACGCAGCGTCTCGCCGGGCCCGACGCCGAGCGTGCGCGCGCAGCTCAGATCGATCAGCGTCGCGCCGCGCGCGCCGACGAGCACGTTCTGCGGCGTGAAGTCGCCGTGAAGGATGCGGTTGCGGTGCAGCGCGAAGAGACCGGAGAGCGCCTCCGCGAGCGCCGACTCCACCTCGCGCCACGGCCGCTGCCGCGCGTGTTCCGCGAGATCGACGCCCTCGAGCAGAGGCGCGGTGTAGTAGCCGAAGAGCCCGCCCTCGCCGCGCGCGATCCCGGTGTCGAGCAGCCGGACCAGCCTCGGGTGCGAGAGCCCCTGCAGCGCGCCGAGCTCCTCGCGGAACGCGAGCGCGAGCGCGGGCTCGGCGAGCGGCACCTGCTTCAGCGCGACCTCGTCGCCCGTCCGCTCGTCGAGCACGGAGACGACGGTCCCCGCGCCGCCGCGGCCGAGCTCGCGCAGGACGCGGTAGCGGTCGCCGATCAGAGCCTGTTCGGGCACTGTACCAAATGGTACAACAGACCGTACCAAACGGTTCACTTCCCTCAACCCGGGTCGTTGATTTCCGCCCGATCGCGGTGGTCCGACTCCTGCTCTAGGACGGTCCCGTGCGCTCCCGCGTCCTCTCGGCGCTCCTCCTGATCGGCCTGGTGTCGTCGTGCGTCGGCACGCCGCAGCCGAACCCGCCGTCCCTGGATCCCAGCCAGATCGGGAGCACCCGCTCGACGCAGCTCCTCGGCTTGTCGGGCGCGATCGATCCTCCCGGCGCCGAGCTCTGGATCACGCCGCTCGACACGCTCGGCGACCCGCAGGTCATCGTCTCGAACGCCGACGGCAGCTTCGCCGCGATGCCGCTCGAGGGCGAGCTCCAGCGCATGCAGCCGCGGCTTTCCCTCGAGGGATCCGAGGAGGTGCTGCGCGGACCGATCGTCGACGTGCGCGTCAGCCCGGTCGACGGCGTGTCGTTCCCTGCGCTCGCGCTGCCGTGCTGGCGCATGCCGATCGAGCAGCGCGCGCCCGACACCGCGGTCGGGAGCGCGACGGAGCTCGTGATCGAGATCACGAACGACTGCGGCGAGCCGGTCGTCGTCACCGGCGCCGCACCGCGACGGCCGTCGGACTTCACCGTGGCCGAGACGCCGACCGAGATCGCGGCAGGCGCCCGCGGAACGCTGCGCGTGCAGTTCGCGCCGAGCGCCGAGGGTGTTCGCGAAGAGGTCGTCTTCGTCGACCTCGGCAGCCCTGCGATCGAGCGACGCGCGGTCAGCATCTACGGCGTCGGAACGCGCTGAGCGGAAGCCGAGTGACTCGCTCCCGCGCTGCACGACTGGACTGGACGCGTGCCCTCGCTGCGCTCGCGCTCGCGACCGGCTGCACCGGCGGCGATCCCGGCGAGCCTCCTCCGTCCGACCTCTCGTGCGAGATCGAGGGCTTCCTCGAGTGCATCGCGCAGCGCGAGCTGCGCTGCGTCGACGCGACGGTGATCGCGCGCGACTGCGAGCACGTGTGTGTCGAGGGTCGTGGCTGTCTGCGATGCGAGCCCGAGTCCCTCTCGTGCGAGGACGCGCAGACGCTGGCTGCGTGCGACGCGGCGGGCGAGGAGCTCGAGCGACGCGCCTGCGCCGCGCACGAGCGCTGCGTCGGCACGCGCTGCGCCGATCTCTGCGGCGAGGCGGCGGCGCGGCACGACTACGCGGGGTGCGAGTACGTCGCGGTCCCGCTCGCGAACCCGCAGCTGCGCGCCGGGTTCTCGTTCGCGATCGTCGTCGCGAACGCGAGCGCGTTCTCTGCTCGGGTGCGCGTCGAAGGCGGCGCGCTCGACGCGCCGATCACGCGCGAGGTCGCGCCCGGAGCGACCGAGACGATCGTGCTGCCGTGGATCGACGAGCTCTCGCAGCTCGGCGGAACGACCGGCGGCGGCCGCTCCGCGCTGCGCGAGCACGGCGCGTACTGGATCCGCTCCGACGTCCCGGTGCTCGCGACGCAGTGGAACCCGCTCGAGTACCGCCTCGCCCACGAGGCGTGCGAGGACGCGACCGCATGCTTCTCGTACACCAACGACGCCTCGCTCCTGCTGCCGCTGCACGCGCTCGGCGCGGGGCATCACGTGATGTCGTTCGGTCCCGTCGCGTTCGAGCGTCCGAGCCTCGACGCGCCGTATGGGGTCGAGGTCGTCGGTCGGGGCCTCTTCAGCGTCGTCGCGGTCGAGCCCGGCGAGACGCTCGTCACCGTCCACGCGTCGTCGCCGCTCGAGGCTCCGTCGGGGGAACGCATCGAGGCCGGCACGTCGCGCGACTTCGCGCTCGCGCAGGGCACGGTGCTGCAGCTCGTCGCGGCGACGCCGCGCGACGCCGAGGAGTGCGCGCCGGTCGGCCGGCGCCGGCAGTGCACTGCCCCGACGCTCGATCCCACGGGCACGCGCGTGTCGTCCGAGAGGCCCGTCGCGGTGTTCTCGGGCCACAGCTGCGCGTACGTCCCGTTCGATCGCCCGGCGTGCGATCACGTCGAAGAACAGATCCTGCCCGACGTCGCGCTCGGCCGTCGCTACGCGCTCGGGCGGACCGGACCGCTGCACGAGACGGCGGCGCCGAACCTCCTGCGCGTGCTGTCGATCGCCGACGGCAACCGCGTGCGTTTCGATCCTCCGATCGCCCCGGAGCTCACGCTCGACGCGGGCGAGCACGTGCTCGTGACGCAGGAGACGCCGGTCGTGATCGAGGGCTCCGCGCCGCTGCTCGTCGCGCAGCTCACGGTCGGCATGGAGTACTCGGCCGAAGATCCCGCGTCGGAGGGCGATCCCGCGATGGTGCTCGGCGCGCCGATCGAGCAGTGGCGTCGCTCGTACGTGTTCTCGGTGCCGGGTACGTACACGTCGGCGTACGCGAGCATCGTCGCGCCCGCGGGCACGCGCGTCCGGCTCGACGGCGAGCCGCTCGAGGGCGAGCCCACCCGCGTCGGGGACTTCGAGTTCCACGACGTTCCGCTCGAGACCGCTGCGGCGGTGCATCAGCTCGAGGCGGACGCGCCGATCGGCCTGACGCTGCACGGCTACGCGCCGTGGACCTCGTACCTCCACCTCGGCGGCCTGACGGTCGCGCCGCTCGTCCACTGAGAGCCTGTTCAAAGAATCGGCTCGCCCCGAAGGGACCTACCGTCTGCGCGCGCGGCCCGCGCTCCCGTCCGGTCCTTTCGGGGCGAGCACTCCTGCTGACTGAGCCCACCCACGATCGGGTCCGTCCCATCACGACGGGCACCCCGGAGAGAGCACGCATGCGCAACGGAAGAACCTCGTCCCGCCTCGGGCTCGCGCTCGTCGCAATCGCCCTCTCGCTGCCCGCGGTGTCGCTCGGCTGCGGAACGGACGCGGCGCCGTCGACGCCCGACGGAGGCACGGCCCCCGACGCGACGGTGACGACCGAGCCCGATGGCGGCGGCACGCCGGACGCGGGGCCGATCGTCGAGGACGTCTGCGCTCCACCGACCGAGGCGAGCGCCGTCATCACCCCGGACCGCGGGGCGTGGCGTGAAGGGTTCGTGCTGCCGGGCGTCGAGCACGCGCACGATCTCGCGACCGGTCCCGATCTCTCGCTCTACGTCGGCGGCGCGTTCGAGCACGTCTCGGGTCACGCCGCGAGGAACATCGCGCGGCTCACGCCGGACGGGCGCTGGGAGGCGCTCGGGGCCGGGCTGCCCTCGTCGGTCTCGGCGATCACCGTCTCGCCCGCCGGCATCGTCTACGCCGCGACCGGTCCGGCGCCGGCGCGCTGGTCCGCCATGGGGCCTGCCGAGCAGGACTCGACGATCACGCGCGTGCATCGCTTCACCGATGGCGCGTGGGAGCTCTACGGCACCGTCGACGGTGGCGCGGTGTTCGGCCTCGCGGCGGATGCGGACGAGCGTCTCTACGCGATCGGCGACTTCTTCGAGATCGACGGCGTGGCGGCGGCGCACTTCGCGGTGCGCGTCGCGGGTGCGTGGCAGCAAGCGCGCGCGCTCGCGG
>JALYRN010000669.1 GCA_030855295.1 Myxococcota bacterium
GCGCTCGACCGCGTCGCTCCGGCGCGCGATGCGCGTGCTGGTGGTGGACGACGACGAGGCGCTGCGCGGGATGGTCGCCACCGCGCTCGAGCTGCGCGGCGCCGAGGTCGTGACCGCCCGCGGCGTCAAGGACACGACCGCGCTCACGAGCCGCTTCGATCTCGCGCTCGTCGATCTCACGCTGCGCGACGGGCGCGGAGATCAGCTCGTCGGGTGGCTGGTCGAGCACGGCCTCGCGCGGCACATCGTCCTGATGAGCGGCGCGCCGACGACGCCGGCGGAGCTCGAGGGCGTCAGCGCGGTCCTGCGCAAGCCGTTCACGCTCGACGACCTCGCCGACGTCGTCGACCGCATCGTCCGCGAGACGAAGGCGCGCGCGCGCTGACGCGAAGAAATCTGCTCGCCCGCTCCGGGACCTCCCGTCCGCGCGCTGATTGATTGATCGGCTCGCCCGCTCCGGTCGCTTCCGTCCGCGCGCTGCTTGATCGGCTCGCCCGCTCCGGACGCTGCCGTCCGCGCGCCGGGGGCGCGCTCCCGTACGCGCCCTCCGGGGCGAGCACTCCTGTCGGTCGCGCGCGCTCCCGTACGCGCCCTCCGGGGCGAGCACTCCTGTGGACTCAGGGCGTGCGGAAGATCTGCAGCCCGTACTCGCCGGCGCCCGAGTACGCGAGCGCGCGGATGAAGAAGGGGCCCGTCCAGCGCGGGCAGATCGGCGCGTCGCCGAGGCCGAGCACCGGGAAGTTGTCGGTCGCGGTGTCCTGCGCGATCGCGTTGCCGTTCTCGTCGACGATGAAGAGATCGAGGTCGCTCATCGACGGCCCGCCCACGCCGATCAGCCGATAGCAGCGCCCCGCTTCGAGCACGGTCTCGAACTGCTCCTCCTGTCCCTGCTGCAGGTAGCCGTGGTGCAGCGGCGAGGTCGGCACCATGTCCGGTGCGAACTGCTGGTACCGCGCGCTCATCTGCTGCGCGACGAAATCCGGAGGCGCGGCGCCCCCCTCCACCGGCGCGCCGACGGCGTAGACGGACTGCCCCCCGGACGTCGCACCGCCTTCGGTGATCTCCACCTCGACGCGCTCCTCCGTACGCGGCCTTCCGCCGCCACATCCCGCGAGCGCTGCGCCCACCAGCAGCACCAGCACACCGATCACCGTCGAAGCTCTCCTCATAGACTCTCCCTCTCTGCCCCCGGCCGCCGCATTCTGCGTTACTCTGGACCCGCCGCGGAAGCGCTCCTGCCGATGAAGACTCCGCACCAGAGCGTGCCGACCGGGTCGATCGAGACCTTCCCGACCTTCGGAGACGAAGCGACCGACCCGACGCCCGGGCTCGTCCTCATCTACTCGCGGCTGTACCACCAGCTCCCTTCCGCGGTCGCGTTCGCGGGGCCGCTGACGAGCGTCGGTCGCGAGTCCGACAACGATCTCCCGATCCCCGAGCCCGCGGTGTCGCGCTACCACGCGGTCGTCGAGCGGCGCGACGATGGCTGCTGGCTGATCGACAAGGGCTCGACGAACGGCACGGTCGTCAACGGACTGCGGACCCACGGCACGCGCCTGCGCGGCCACGACATCGTCCGCATCGGCGACGCCGTCTTCCGCTTCGCCGATCGCGGCGTGCTCGGCTACAGCGCGTACCGCCTCGACGGCACCGTGATCAGCGCGATGCGGCCGGTGCGCCACGCGCTGAAGTCCGCGCTGATCGGCGGCTTCCAGATCGACGCGCTGCTCGAGCGCGTCGAGAAGGTCGCGCGCACCATGCTCGCGTGCGTGATCCACGGCGAGAGCGGGACCGGCAAGGAGCTGCTCGCGCGCACCATCCACGACTCCAGCGATCGCGGCGGACCGTTCCAGGCGATCAACTGCGCCGCGCTCCCCGCGAACCTGATCGAGAGCGAGCTCTTCGGGTACCGCAAGGGCGCGTTCACCGGCGCGACCCAGGACAAGCAGGGGCTCGTCCGCGCCGCGCACCTCGGCACGCTCTTCCTCGACGAGATCGGCGACATGCCGCTCGAGGCGCAGTCGAAGCTGCTGCGCGTCCTGCAGGAGCGGGAGGTCCTCCCGATCGGCGCGACCCAGCCCGATCGCGTCGACGTGCGCGTCGTCTGCGCGACGCACCGCGATCTCGAGGTCGAGGTCGCCAGCGGACGCTTCCGCGGCGACCTCCTGGCGCGGCTGCGCGAGTTCTCGGTGCGCATCCCGCCGCTGCGCGAGCGCCGCGAGGACCTGCACCCGCTCGTGCTCCACTTCCTGCGCCGCGCCGGGCGCCCCGATGCGACCGTCACGCTGCCGTACATGCTCGGCCTCGCGCACCACGGCTGGCCGTACAACGTGCGAGAGCTCGAGAGCGCAGTGAAGCTTTCGATCGCCCTCGCCGACGGGAAAGAGCTCGACGTCCGCCACCTGCCCGAGACCGTCCAGCAGGGGCTCCGACATCCCGCGGCCCCGCTGTCGCCGCACGGCAGCGCACCGGGCTCGTCGCCGCAGCTCGGCGCGCCGCGGCTCGACGCGCTCCCGACCCAGCCCGAGCGCCCGATCCCGCTCTCGCGCGGAGGCACGCCCAGCGAGCCCGAGCTGCGCGAGATCCTCGCCCGGCATCGCGGCAACATCGCCGCCGTGGGGCGGGAGCTCGGCAAGGAGCGGATGCAGGTTCACCGCTGGCTGAAGCGCTACTCGATCGACATCAACGAGTACCGCTCCTGACGAGGCAGGAGTGCTCGCCCCGGAAAGAGCGTACGTGAGCACGCGGTCAGGACCGTCAGAGAACGCACGCGCCCGGACGGCTCCGCACGCGCTCCGCGCACGCGGAGGATCTCTCGATCCGCGGAAAAACCAACCAATTGTGCGCCATCGCGCCCTAGCACGGGCATTGCTCTGGTGGCGTCGATGCGCAAACCCGCGCCCCTCCGTCTGCTTGAACACACGTCCGGGGACATCTACCCTGCCGGATCCGGTGGGTTGCGGGGGGCGCCTACCTCCGCATGCACCGGCCGCGGGGTGAGCATGCAGCAGGGTTCGAGCGGTCAGCCTTCCGCTGTTCCTTCACAGTCTGGCGGCTTCGCCGCTTCGGCCGTCGAGAAACCGACGGATCGAAGCGCCTGCGCGGGCCGCGAGGGCGAGATCGCCCGGCTCATGGACACGTACCGGCGCGTGTCGGTCCCCGATCGTGCCTCGCAGCACGAGCACGAGCGCCTGGTGCTGCTCGAGGGCCCGGGCGGCATCGGCAAGTCGCGGATCCTGCACGAGCTGCGCGGCCGCATCCGCCTCGAGGGCGGCGTCGTGCTCGAGGGTCGCTGCGAGCCCGGTCGTGCGTTCGGTCCGTTCGCGGAGATCGTCGATCGTGCGCTCCGCTTCCTCGACGAGGTCGGCGTGGTGCCGAGCTCGGACCTCGAAGGCCTCGCGTGCCGCGGCGGCTGCCACCGCCTCTGGCACCAGCACGGCGGCCCCGAGCCCGAGACGTCCGGCGTGGCCGCTGATCTGCACGGCGCGCCTCCCGAGATCGCGGCGTTCGAGAAGCGCCTCCGGTTCTTCGACGCGATCCACCAGGTCCTGCGCGACGTCGCGACGGTCCGCGCGCCGGTGATCGTGCTGCATCACCTCGACCGCGCGGATCGCGGCACGCTCGAGCTGCTCTCGTTCCTGCTCGATCTCTCGAGCCACGGGCCCGGCACCTTCTCGGACGCGCACGGCGCGCCCGCCCCGCTCCGCATGCTGGTCGTCGCGTCGCTGCGGGACGACGTCAAGGCCGCGAACCCCGAGGCGATCGAGGTGCTCCGCGGGCACGACGCCTGCGAGCGGCTCGGGGTCGGCGCGCTCGACGCGCAGGGCGTCCGCGCGTTCCTGATGAGCGACGATGCGATCCAGCGCGTCATCGAGCGCACCGGCGGCAACCCCGAGCTGATCGAGCTGCTGCTCGAGGCGGATCCGCTGACGCCCCGTGCGCGCATCGAGCGCCGTCTCGCGCGCCTGTCACCCAACGCGCGCGAGCTGCTCTCCGCGCTCGCCGTGCACGCGCGGCCTGCGTCGCTCGAGTCGCTCTCGGCGATCGCTGGCGTCGCCGTCGAGGCCGCGGCGCGCACCGAGTTCTCGTGCGATCTGCTGACCCGCTCGATCGTCGAGAACCAGGTGCTCTTCGCGTTCGAGCGCGACAGCGATCGCGAGGGCACCTACGCGCTCTTGAGCGATCGCCAGCGGCGCGCGCTGCACGCGCGCTGCGTCGACGTCTGCGCCGAGCGCCTCGACCTCCAGGAGGCCGTGCGCCACGCGATCGCGACCGGCGACTTCACGCGCGCCTCCGACCTCGCGGTCGCGG
>JALYRN010000670.1 GCA_030855295.1 Myxococcota bacterium
CTCGAGGACGGCGGCCCCGACGGCGGCGCCTGCGGCCCGTGCGCCGCGCCGATGCTCTGCTGCGGTACGACCTGCGTCGATCCGAGCAGCGATCCGCTGCACTGCGGGAGCTGCGATCCGTGCCCGAGCGGTCCGCACGCCGCGCCGACCTGCGCCGCATCGACGTGCGGGCTCGCATGCGAAGCGGCGTGGGCCGACTGCGACGGAATGGCGGCGACCGGCTGCGAGTCGGATCTCGGCTCGACGGCGACCTGCGGCGGCTGTGGTGTCGCGTGCGCGGATCCGCCTTCCGCGGTCGCGACCTGCGACGGCACGAGCTGCGGCTTCACGTGCGACGCCGGGCGCGCGGACTGCGACGGCGACGCGTCGAACGGCTGCGAAGCGGATCTCACCTCGACCGCGACCTGCGGCAGCTGCGCCCTCACCTGCGCGGTTCCTCCGTCGGCGGTCGCGACCTGCGACGGAGCCGCGTGCGGCTTCACGTGCGTCGGCGGCACCGCCGACTGCGACGGGCTCGCGCCGAACGGGTGCGAGGCCGACCTCACGTCGATCGCGACGTGTGGGAGCTGCGGCGTCACGTGCACGGCGCCTCCGGCGGCGAGCGCGACGTGCGGCGCGACCGGCTGCGGCTTCGTGTGCGACGTCGGCGCCCAGGACTGCGATGGCAGTCCGGCGAACGGATGCGAGGTCGCGATCGCGACCGACCCGATGAACTGCGGTGCGTGCGGCAACGTGTGCGCGCCCGGGCGGACGTGCAGCGCGGGCGGCTGCGTCGGATGGACCGGGCTCTCCGCGACCGGGATGCCGAGCGCGCGCTACGACCACACGGCGGTGTGGACCGGCACCGAGATGATCGTCTGGGGCGGCCAGGACGCGATGGGGACGCTGAGCGACGGCCACGCGTACAACCCCGCGACGAACGCGTGGCGGGCGATCTCCGGCACCGGCGCGCCGAGCGCACGCCGCGGGCATACGGCGGTGTGGACCGGCACCGAGATGGTGATCTGGGGCGGCTACGCCGACGGCTCCGGTTTCCTCAATACCGGGGCGGCGTACGATCCGTCGGCGAACACGTGGCGCGCGCTCTCGAGCACCAGCGCGCCCTCGACGCGCTCACGCGTGCCGGACGTCTGGACCGGGACCGAGATGATCGTCTGGGGCGGCTGGGGCGGCTTCAGCGCGGACCGCGGCGACGGAGCGCGCTGGCGCGCGAGCACCAACGCGTGGTCGGCGATCGCGACGACCGGCGCGCCGAGCGACCGCCGCTGGCACGCGTCGGTGTGGACCGGCACGCGCATGCTGGTCTTCAGCGGCGAAGACGGCAGCGGCGGCCTGCGCGGCGATGGCTTC
The DNA here is from genome assembly GCA_030855295.1 of Myxococcota bacterium. Classification (GTDB taxonomy): domain Bacteria; phylum Myxococcota_A; class Polyangia; order Polyangiales; family Sandaracinaceae; genus Sandaracinus. Next base: position 1,351 of record JALYRN010000670.1, read on the forward strand.
GCCTACGCGCCCACCACCAACGCGTGGTCCGGCATCACCGGGAGCGCCGCTCCGGCGCCGCGGGCGCGCAGCTCGTTCGTGTGGACCGCGGGGCTCGCCACGCCGGTGATGGTCGTGTGGGGCGGCGACGGCGGGAGCGGGAGCGGCGGCGCGGCGACGAGCGTGCGCGCGGATGGCGGGCGCTACGATCCTGCGGCCGACGACTGGAGCGCGATGACGGCGGCGCCGATCGCCGGACGCACGCTCGCGACGGCGGTGTGGACCGGCACCGACATGATCGTGTGGGGCGGCAACGGCGCGAGCGCGGTGCTCGGCGACGGGGCGGCCTACGATCCGGTCACGAACACGTGGAGCGTGCTGGTGTCCGCCGGCAGCCCGACCGCGCGGTCGCGCCACACCGCCGTGTGGACCGGCACCGAGATGATCGTGTTCGGCGGCTCCGACGCCGCGTTCACCCCGCTCGCCGCGCCCGCGCGCTACCTGCCGTAGCCACCCACGTCCGGAACGCGAACGGCCCCGAGATCATCCGATCTCGAGGCCGTTCTTCCGTCTGCGTTCTTCTGTCTGGAGGCGCCGGGAGTCGAACCCGGGTCCGAGAGCGATCTGCGGTGACTTCTACGTGTGTAGCCCGTGTTTTGTATCGCGACCCGGATCGCCCGTCGGGCTGGCTCTCCGTGCCGCTATCCACCCTTTATTTTCGCCCCTCACCCGGGCAGTGGTGGTGGGAGCTAGTCAGATCGATGACGCCTCCACGAGAGCTCTGACAGGCTCTTCGCTTCGACGGCTCTCAGATCAGCTGTTCAGGCCGCGAGAGCGTAGGTGCTATCGTTCGCACTTACAGTTTCCAGGATGTTTTTGACGCCCTTACCTGGTCGGGCGACACGCCATCAACGCTTCACTACCCCCGTCGAAACCGGTACACCCCCTAGGGTCGGTCACGGGAACCGGGGGTGAACATAGCGTTCGCGCCCTCGCTGGCAACCCCCGGGCTCAACGGCCTTCGCGGGGCGCCGGCCGGTTCTGGAGGCGGTCCTCGTGGCGCCCCGCCGGCAGCCCGAGCCCCTCCTCCACGGGCGCGATGTCGGTGCTCGCGCCGTGCGGGTCGGAAATCTCCTCGTGCTCGCCCTCGCGCTCGAGCCGCTCCTCTTCCTGCTCGGTGACGAGCTCGTCGAACGCCCCGGCGCCCGTGATGCCGGTGGCGCGGTGCGGCGTCGCATCCGGGGCGTCACACGCGGTGAGGCCGATCGCCACGGCGATCCCCAACAGCCAACGATTCATCCGGCACCTCCTCGGCAGTGCACGACTGCAACGCGGATGCCCGCTGCGCGCGACCTCGGTTGCGGCTACCCTCGCGCGCGGTGCTGCGTCGACTCGCCCCTTGCTCCGTCCTGCTCGCGTGCTCGATCGCGCTCTCTGCGTGCAGCGATGCGCCCGACGCGGCGAGCTCCGCGACGCCGCCGGCCGCCGCCACGCCCACCGCCGCCGCTGCGCCGGCCACTCCTGCCGATCCGCAGGTGGTGCGCGGACGCGCGGTGTACTTGCGCTACTGCGCGCTCTGCCACGGTCGAGAGGCCGAGGGCTACGCCGCCGATCACGCGAACGCGCTCGGCAACCAGGCCTTCCTCGCCGTCGCCACCGACGACTTCCTCCGCGCCGCGATCGTCGACGGACGGCCGGGCACGCCGATGTCGGCGTGGGGCCGCGCGCATCGCGGTCCGCTCGAGGACCCGATGGTCGACGCGCTCGTCGCGTACCTGCGCAGCCTCGCGAGCGAGCCCGCGGTCGACGTCTCCGGCGTGCGCGTCAGCGGCTCGGTCGAGCGCGGCCGCACGCTCTACGCGGCGAGCTGCGCGTCGTGCCACGGCGAGCGCGGCGAGGGCAGCGAGACGGCGACGAGCATCTCGCATCCGAACTTCCACCGCGACGCGAGCGACGGCTTCATACGGCACACGATCGAGCACGGACGCGAGGGCACGCCGATGCCGTCGTTCGCCGACCTCTCGTCGCAGTCGCTCGACGACCTCGTCGCGTTCGTGCGCTCGCTCGAGCACGCGCCGGATCGACCGACCACGCCGGGCGGCGATCCTCCGCCGGGGATCGAAGACCTCGTGATCAACCCCGACGGACAGCCGCCGGACTTTCCGCTTCGCGACGAGCGCTTCGTGTCGGCGGATGCCGTGAAGCTCGCGCTCGAGCAGGGGCGGCGCATGGTGATCCTCGACGCGCGCGCGACGAGCGACTGGGCCAACGGGCACATCCCGGGCGCGGCGCCGTTCCCGTTCTACGACATCGCGCAGATGGCCGAGCACCTGCCGCACGACGGCACGTGGATCCTCGCGTACTGCGCGTGCCCGCATGCCGCGTCGGGGCACGTCGTCGACGACCTGCGCGGTCGCGGGTTCGAGCACACCGCGGTGATCGACGAGGGCATCCACTACTGGATCGATCACGAGTATCCGGTGGAGCAAGGCACCGCACCGTGAGCGACGGCGAGCGCGAGCTGCTCGCCCGTGCGCGATCGCTCGGCGGTCGGACCCTGTCGGAGATCGCGCGCTCGCTCGCGCCCGAGGGGCTGCCGAGCGATCCAGCGCGCCACAAGGGCGCCATCGGTGCGCTCGTCGAGCGTGCGCTCGGTGCGCCGCGCAGCACGCGCAGCGAGCCCGACTTCGCAGCGCTCGGGATCGAGCTCAAGACGCTGCCGATCGACGCGCGCGGTCGCCCCGCGGAGAGCACGTTCGTGACGATGGCCCCGCGCGCACCCGATCCCGACTGGGAGCGCTCGTGCGTGCAGCGCAAGCTCGCGCGCGTGCTGTGGATCCCGGTCGCCACCGATGCGCCGTTCGCGGCGCGGCGCGTGGGCTCGGCGTTCCTGTGGTCGCCCGACGACGACACCGTGCGCATGCTGCGCGCGGACTGGGAGGACCTCACCGAGCGCCTCGCGACCGAGCCGGAGCGCATCTC
>JALYRN010000671.1 GCA_030855295.1 Myxococcota bacterium
CGCCGTGCCGCCGCCTCCGCCGGCCGACCTCGCGCCTCGCGATGCGCCGCCTCCGGCTGCCGAGCGCGAGACGCATCCGGCGACCCCGAGCGCGCTGATCGCATCGGCGCCCCCGCCTCCCGAGCCCGACGATCCGATCGCGCTCGCCGCGCGCGACATGGCGAAGAGCGCGTACGACGTCGCGCAGCACCTCGGGTTCGAGGCGATGCCCGATCGCGCCCGGCCGTCGCTCCGCAAGCTCCGCATCCCGCTCCGGAACGCGCTCGAGCAGCACGCCGCCGCGCTCCTCGCCGCGGGCGCGCACCCGTGCGTCGAGCGGGTCGACCTCACGCGAGATCAGCGCAGCGCGATCACGCTCGTCGACCTCGCGGTCGCGCCGCCGTCCTGAACCTACGTTCGTGCGCGCGTTTCCGGTCGGCCGGACGGCCGGCGCTTTTCGTGAGCGCCACACTTCCGCCAACGGATCGGCGCCCCAGGTGTCTCTCCGTCGAATGTCCGAACGCTCGATCCGCGCGCGCGCCGCTCGCTCCGCCCTCCGCACCGCGCTGCTGGCGCCGGCGCCCTTCCTGCGCGGCCTCACCGGGCCGGTCCCGAAGAGCGATCGCGGCCACGATCTCGACCTCTCGACGCACGCCCTCCTCCGCGTCGTGCTCAGCGGGCGAGAGCCCGCGGCGTCGCGAGGAGTCGGGTTCATGCGGAACGACATGGACGTGAACGGTCCGCTCGCCGACTTCGAGCGATGCGCGCTCCACCGCGTCGAGGACCGCTACATCCCGGGCGCAGGCCACACGCTCCGCGTGCGCGTCTACGAGCCCGGGCCGCGCGGCCCCGCGCCCCGGCCGATCTGCGTCTACTACCACGGCGGCGGTTTCGTCCTCGGGAGCCTGCGCTCGCACGACGGCGTCTGCGGCCGCATCGCGAAGCAGGCCGACTGCATCGTGGTCTCGGTCGACTACAGGCTCGCACCCGAGCATCGCTTCCCGGCGGCGACCAACGACGCGATCGCCGCGTATCGATGGGCGGTCGCGAGCGCCTCCGAGCTCGGCGGCGATCCGCAGCGCATCGCGGTCGCCGGCGACAGCGCAGGCGGCAACCTCGCGGCCGTCGTCGCGTGGCACGAGCGCGCCGCCGATCCGCCGCCGCGCTTCCAGCTGCTCGTCTATCCGGTGACGGACTGGACGCACGCGACCGAGTCGTACGAGCGGTTCGCGAAGGGCTTCCTGCTCGAGACCGAGACGAGCAAGTGGTTCCGCTCGCAGTACCTCGTCGACTTCGCGCGTGACGCCGCCGATCCGATGGCGTCGGTGCTGGTCGCCCCGTGCGTGCGCGGCGCCCCTCCGGCCTACGTCGTCACCGCCGGGTTCGACCCGCTGCGCGACGAGGGCGAGCGCTATGCGCGCAAGCTCGAGGAGGCCGGCGTGCGCGTCCAGCTCCACTGCGAAGAGAGCCTGACGCACGGCTTCTTCTCGCTCGGAGGGATCGTCGAGGCATCCCGCCGCGCGATCGATCGCGCGATCGCTGCGCTCGCGTCCGGCGTTCGCGCCTGAGCGACGGATTGCGCCGTCGATCGCGACGGCAGGGCGGCGGCAACCGCGGCGAAATGCGACGTGGCGCGACCGGCCCCGACGTGCCCGATTCGCGGGTTCCACAACGAATTCGGGTGAATCGGCACGTGGGGTGCAGTCGTCCCATCCAACCCGATGAACATCCTCGTGACCAGCTCCAGGTTCCCGCACGCGCTGTGCGAGATCCGCCGCTTCGGCGAGCAGGGCCACGCGGTGTACGCGGCCGACACCTTCGCGACCGCACCGGGCAACCACTCGAAGTACGTGGTCGAGAGCTTCGTGACCGCGTCGCCCACCTTCGAGACCGAGCGCTTCATCGCCGACCTCGAAGAGATCATCGACGCGCACCACATCGACCTGCTCGTCCCGTGCTTCGAGGAGGCGCTCTACATCGCCGAGCACCTGCCGCGGCTGGGCGCGCGGACGCACGTGTTCTGCCCGCCGCTCTCGACGCTGCTGCGGCTGCACGACAAGCACGCGTTCGCGGAGCTCACGAGCTCGCTCGGGCTTCCGCTCCCGTCGACGCGGATCGTGCGCAGCACGCGCGAGCTGCGCAGCGCGATCGCTCTCTTCCCCGAGTACATCGCGCGGCCGGTGTACTCACGCGGCGGCGTCGCGCTGCTGACCAATGCCGGACCGCTCGCTGGACACCTGTCGATCGACGAGTGCCAGCCGACTGCGCTGCAGCCCTGGATCGTGCAGGAGTTCGTGCACGGCACCGAGGTGTGCAGCTTCAGCATCGCGCACCGCGGGCGCATCGTCGCGCACTGCGCGTACGAGCATCCCAAGACGATCGAGCACGCCGGCGGCATCCTCTTCGAGTCGGTCGACGAGCCCGAGAGCCTGCGTCTCGCGCAGCGCTACACCGAGGCGCTCGACTACGACGGCCAGATCTCGTTCGACTTCATCCGCACCGATCGCGGGCTCGTGATGGTCGAGTGCAACCCGCGTCCGACCGCGGGCGTGTTCATGATGTCGTCGCGCGACTTCTGCGATGCGATCTTCGCGTCCGACGGGGACGACGGGGAGGCGCCCCGGGTGGTGCCGCCGGGCGAGCGACGGCAGATCGCGATCGCGATCCTGCGCGACATGGTGCGCAACTGGCGCGAGATCCCGGGCGACGTCGAGGTGCTGCTGTCGGGGATCGACGACGTGTACCCGGAGCCGGGCGATGCGCTCCCGGCGCTCTACAGCCTGCTCTCGTACGGGCACGTCCGCACCTTCCGCCGGCACATGAACGTGGCTCGCCGCAGCCCGAGCGATCTGGTGGCGGCGCAGTTCTTCGACGTGCTCTGGGACGGGCGGCACCTGGGAGCTTCGACGTGATGACGGAGATGCAGTGAGCAGAACCCCGCCCTACGACCTCGCCGGCGTGCGCTTCGACGATCTCGGACCGCGACGCGTACTGCACTATCACGACCCTTCGGCGCGGCTGCGGGCGCTCGTCGTGATCGACACGATCCGCGACTGGCCGAGCGGCGGTGGCGTGCGGATGGCGCCCGATCTGACGCTGACGGAGATCGCGCGCCTCGGACGCGCGATGACGTACAAGTACGCGCTGCTCGGGATGCCGATCGGCGGGGCGAAGGCGGGCATCTGGCTCGACCCCGCGGATCCGGCGCGCGACGAGGTCGTCGCCGCGTTCGTCGCTGCGATCCGCCCGCTGGTCGAGTCGGGCGCGTTCGTGCCGGGCCCCGACATGGGAACGAAGGGGGCAGATTTCCCGTCGCCACTCGCCGGCGCGTCGGGGGACGCGAGCTTGGACGAGCGACTGACCGGATACGGCGTCGTCGTCGCGGCGCGCACCGCGTCGGAGCTCGCGGGGCGCTCGCTCGACGGCGCGAGCGTCGCGCTCGAGGGCTTCGGCAAGGTCGGCACCTCGGCGGCCCGGTTCTTCGCGGAGGAGGGCGCGCGCGTCGTCGCGGTGTCGACCGTTCGCTCGATGGTCCACCATCCCGACGGGCTCGACGTCGATGCGATGATCGCGCTGCGCGAAGAGCACGGCGACGCGGGGATCGAGCGGCTTCCGGGCGCGCGCACCATGCCGCGCGAGGCGCTCTTCGAGACCGACGTGGACGTGCTCGTGCCGGGCGCGCGGCCCGATGCGGTGAACCGCGACAACGTGGACGCGATCCGCGCGCGGTGGATCGTGCCGGGCTCGAACGTGCCGTATGCCGAGGGGACGCTGGGCGCGCTCGCGGAGCGCGGCACGATCGCGCTGCCCGACTTCGTGACGAACGCGGGCGGTGTGCTCGCGACGATCGCCGCGCTCCAGGGCGCGCGCGGGGACGCGGCGCTGACGCTCGTGCGCGACGCGATCGAGCGGAACGTCCGCCGGGTGAGCGAGCGCGCGCGCGACACCGGCGCGACCCCTTACGACGCAGGCATCTCGATCGCGCGCGAGCAGCTGCTCGGAACGAAGCAGGAACAACGGAGAGAGACGGAACAATGAGAATCGGGAGCACGAAGATCGCGGGTGGGCTGGCGTTCCTCGGCGCGTGCGCGCTGATCACGACGGCGGAGATCTCGCCGGCGAGCACGCAGGAGAGCGAGTCGGTGGCCGAGCGCGTGAGTGGGAACTGGGAGCTCGCGATCTCCGAGTCGGATGCGCGCGCTCGGTAAGCGGTCGGTGAACCGCATCTGCTCGGCGCGGGCCGGAGCCGCTATTGCTGGGTCGAGGAGACGCGGCGATGCAGATCGAGAAGCTGGCTTCGGTGGTGTACTGGTCGGAGACGGAGGGCCGCG